>JACRCY010000133.1 GCA_016218785.1 Deltaproteobacteria bacterium | reverse complement strand
CGGGTGTGATTCAATGCCCTTGGTGAGGCACCGAGTCGGCCGCTGACGAGCCTCCGTCGAGAGAAAACTTGCCAACCGTCGGGATGCCGCTATCATGTTGCGCGTGGCGCCGACCTCACGCCTCGCCGCCGGACATCTACGCCTCGCCTGACGGCTGCCCTCGCCGTGTGAACGCCAGTTCACCAAGGCCCAACGATCACACCCGAGGCCGACCGCGCGCTTGCTGCGCGGGGGGTTACGTGATATTGGTGACTCGACGTGGCCTCGGCCACACTCTTTCCGCGAGGTTCCGCATGAACCGGTTCGTGCTCTGTGCCGCGCTCGGGGTTGCCCTCGCCGCCGGCGCGCTCGCCTGCGACGGCAACGGCAGGGGGCAGACGCTCCACGAGACCGAGGCGACGCCGCTGCCGCCGATCAAGGTCGACCTGCCGCCCGCGCCGCCCTTCACCCCGATCGCGACGCCCGAGAAGTACCCGGACGGCAACTACTCGATCCACGGCCTGCACAAGAACATCGAGAAGCTCATCGGCCAGAAGGTCGGCGTCACCGGGTTCTGCCGGGAGGTCTACAAGTGCCCCGAGTGTCCCAAGGACCCGGCGCATCCCAAGGACCCGCCGCAGTGCAAGGCCTGCCAGCAGCCCCACTACTGGCTCACCGACGAGAAGGACGGGAAGATCGAGAAGGCCATGATGGTCGTCGACTACCCGACCAAGAAGCCCCTCGTCGAGAACCCGCCGGAGTTCACGATCGGGAACAAGTACCGGGTCAAGGGCACGTTCCAGCGCTCCACGCTCTCGGGCTTCTCCGCCTCCGACGGCCTCCTGACGCACGACGAGACCAAGGCCGAGGACGGCACCCTGGTGGTCGAGGGGAACACGAACGTCGCCTTCGACGTCAAGGGCACGACGCCGGGCAAGGGCGACAAGATGCGCGCCAAGGTCGAGGGGACCGACAAGGAGAAGCCGAAGGTCCTCCCCAAGAAGGGCCTCCCGCCCAAGAAGAAGGGCAAGTAGCCCCCTACCACCTCACCTTCGGCGCCACGTTCAGCGCCCGGGCGCGCGCGAGCGCGGCTGCCGCCGGGCCGTCGATCACCTCGAAGGCCCAGGAGCCGGTCTCCGTGCCCGGGAAGGTGTTGTCGTGAAACTCGACCCCGGCGGCGCCGGGCTGCAGCACCGCGGCGAGGTGGATGGTGTGGAGGTCCTTGAGCAGCCACCGGTCGTTGCCCAGGCCGATGAGCCCGTTCGCCAGCGGGAGGGCCAGGGTCACGTCGGCCGCGAACTCCGTGCGCGCGTAGCTCACCACCTGGTCGTCGAGCAGCGCCGGTGAGTAGGCCACGGTGTCGGCGAGCGCCGGGAAGGTGACCGCGGCGACGCCCGCCTTGCCGGCGGGCGCGGTCTCGAAGGCCACGACCACGCGGTAGTGGCCCGGGCCGAGCTGCGTCCAGGTGGTGGTGTAGGGCCGCGAGGTCGTCACGGTCACGGCCAGCGGCGCGGCCACGGGATCGCCAGTCGGCTCCTGGGGCAGCGCGTCGAGCGGCGTCACGCCACCGGTCGCCAGGTCCACCTCCACGTGGGTCATGGCGAGCGCCGCCATCAGTCCTCCGGCGATGCCGTCGCACAGCTCGATCGCGCGCGCGGCGTGGCCCAGGCCGTACTGCACCTCGTTGGCGATGGGGTTCCAGCCGCTGGCGTCCGAGACTTCGGCCCAGAGGAGGTGCCGGACCGCGTAGGCGAGGTCGCGCTCGGCGGCCGTCACGTCCTGGCCGGCGGACCGCGCGTGCGCCACCAGCACCCGCGCCGCGTGGACCGCCGCGCGCGCGCGCACGTTGGTGGTGAGCACCTGGTTGTCGCGCTCGGCGTCGCCGTTGAGCCCCACGTCCCCCATCCAGCGCAGCAGCATGGTCGTGTCGTCGGGCTGCCAGTCGCAGTCGAGGATCGGCGGCAGCTCGGGCGGCGTCTGGTACGCCGGCAGGGCCCGGAGCGCCTTCACCGCCGCCTCGATGCTGGTCACGGCGTACCCCTGCCCCTCCAGGTCCGAGATCTCCTGCTCGTGCGCCGCCACCACGGCCGGGTCTGCCACGTAGAGCGTGCCGAAGTACGGGTTGGCCGGGCTCCCCATCACGATGGCGGAGGCCGCCAGCTCGCCGTCGTTCATGAAGGTCCAGCGGATCGACACGTCCCCCTGATCGACGCCCTGGCCCGCCAGCACCACGTCCATGCCGCGCGAGGTGTAGAGCGGCGCGCGCGCCGCGCTCGGGTGCAGGTAGCCGAACAGGTTCTTGGGCAGCGCCGCGACCGTGCGCCCCTGGGTGGCGAGGAGGTCGAGGAGCCCCTCGCCGAACTGCCCCTCCTGCGTGAAGACCGACCCGCCCGCCTGCACGCACCCCGTGGCGAGCGCCTCGTCGTTGCGCTCGAGCGACAGCTCCATGTCGGCGCGCGGGTAGGCGAGGAAGAGCTGGTCCGAGTAGTGGACCGACATCAGCCGGACCTGGCCGGCGCCGAGCAGGGTGCGGAGCTGCTCAAGCACGGCCGGATGCCGCGCGGCCATGACCTCGACCATGTACCCCTGCATCTCGATGTCGGCGCCCCAGCCCGGGTGGCGCAGGTACATGTCGACGATGGGCTCCAGCCCCTGGGTCACGATCGCGTCCTCGACCTGCTCGTTGTCCATGTCGAAGGTCGGATCGGTCTTCCACCCCTTGAGGCCGCCGGGCACGTACTGCACGTTGAAGTGGTAGACGCTGAGCGCGAGCTTCGTCCCGGGCGCGGCCGCGACCGCGGGCGCCTGGGACGGCGTGCAGGCCGGGAACACCGGGTCCCACTCCTCGGAGGCCCCGGCGTCGTTCGACGGGTGGCCCGGGCCCCCGCAGCCGGCGGGGAGCGCGAGGAGCAGGGCGAGGAGAGCGAGGGCGTGGTTGGCGCGCATCAGCCGCCATCATCCCCCGTGGCACCCGGGGGTGCAAGCCGCGTGCGCGGCCCGGGGATCGTGGGGGCGCTCGCCCCCTGTCCCTGGACTGGCGCCCACATCACACCGCGGCGGCGTGGCACCTGCCCGGAGTCCGCGTCCGTAACCACCTGAAACCAAGGGCCTCGCCACCGCCTCTCGCGCCTCGCCCCGCTGGCCCGACTCTTGCGATGCACGGGGCGCAGCGGGGGGACACCACCGGGGATCGGAGGAACCGAATGTCGAAGGCGACCCGCTCGCTGCTGGCTTCCATCGCGACCCTCGCAGCCCTCTCCGTGGCCTCGTGCGAGGACGCCGGTCCCCTCGGCGAAGCGCGGCGCCCGATCATCAACGGCCAGGTGGACGAGACCCACAAGGCGGTCGTCGCGCTCACCGTCTCCGGGTGGGGCCAGAGCTACAGCTTCTGCTCGGGCACGGTGATCGCCCCGCGCGCCGTGCTCACGGCGGGGCACTGCGTGGAGGAGTCGGGGATCGCGCCGACGCAGATGCAGGTCTTCTTCGGGACCACGGTCGGCGACGGCAGCACCAAGATCCGCGTGACCTCGGCGACGGTCCACCCCGACTACTACGTCCGCCAGGACGGGGCGCCCATGAACGACGTCGCCGTCCTGACCCTGAGCCAGGACGCGCCGGTGCCGCCGGTGGCGTGGCAGCGCACCCCGCTGTCCGACATCAGCGGCAAGACCGTGACGCTCGTGGGCTACGGCGTTACCAACGCCCAGCGGCAGTCCGGCGACGGCACCCGCCGCGTCGTCGACCTCCAGGTGACGCAGATGGACGAGAGCTTCATCTACTACGGCGGCGGCACCAAGGGCACCTGCCAGGGCGACTCGGGCGGGCCCATGTTCCTCGACGTCAACGGCACGCTCACGATCGTCGGGGTCACCTCGTGGGGCGACCAGTCGTGCGTGCAGCTCGGCGGCAACACGCGCGTGGACACCTTCGCGCCGTTCATCACGCCGCTCGCGCGCCTGCCCGTGGACTTGACCATCGACCGGCCCGCGGAGGGCGAGACCGTGGGCGGCGTCTTCGACGTCGAGGTGTCCGCGAGCAGCCTCGCCGGCGTCGCCGAGGTGGACGTCTTCGTGGACGGCGAGATGGTCGGCGCGGCCGTGGCGCCGCCGTTCGTGTTCCAGGTGGTCGGGCGGGCCGACGGGCCTCACGTCGTCAAGGTGCGCGGCACGGGCGTCGACCAGGGCACCGCCGAGAAGACGGTGAACATCACGATCGCCACGGTGGCCGCCGGCGGCGCCTGCTCCCAGGACGCCGAGTGCGGCTCCGGCATCTGCGCCGACGCCGACTCCGGCGCCGGCTTCTGCTCCCAGGCGTGCCAGACCGACGCCGACTGCCCCGGCAACGCCGCCTGCAACACCGTCTCCACCGGCAAGCTCTGTGGCCCGCCCGGCTCCGCGGTCGGCGGCTGCCGGGCCGGCGGCAGCCCCGCCGGCGCCTCGCTCGGCCTGCTGTTGCTCGCCCTGGCCCTCGGCCTCGCCGCCCGTCGCCGGCGCTAGCTCCCCCCTCCGCTGCCTCAACCGTTCAACCTTCGACTCCCGACCTTCACAACCCTCCTGCGTTGACGCCCGTCGAGTACGTGCGTAGTCTGGGCACCCCAGAGCGACGAGGAGCCCCCCATGGACCCGGTCATCCACGTTCGCGACAAGGTCGCCATCGTCACCGGCGCGAGCCGCGGCATCGGCGCCGCCGTCGCGCACGCCCTCGCCGCGGGAGGGGCCAGGGTCGTCCTCGCGGCGCGCACGCTCGACGACCTGGAGAAGGTGGCGGCCGAGATCTCCGCCGCCGGCGGCGAGGCGCTCGCCCAGGCCTGCCACACCGGCAGGCCCGCCGAGGTCGCGGGCCTGATGGCCGCCGCCGTGGCGCGCTTCGGCCGGGTCGACGTGCTGGTCAACAACGCCGCGACCAACCCCTACTTCGGTCCGCTCGTCGACGTCTCCGACGCGGCCTTCGACAAGACCATCGAGGTCAACCTCAAGGGGTACTTCACGGCGGCCCGCGAGTTCATCCGCCACGTCCTCGGCCGCAAGGGGACGGGCGCGATCGTCAACGTGGCCAGCGTGGTGGCCCTGCGCGGCGCCCCCTTCCAGGGCGTCTACGCGATGACCAAGGCGGGCGTCGTCTCCATGACCCAGACGCTCGCGGTGGAGGTCGGGGACCGCGGCATCCGCGTCAACGCCATCGCCCCGGGCCTGGTCGACACGAAGTTCGCCGCCGCCATCGTCTCGAACGACTCGCTCAGGAAGATGTGGATCGACCGCACGCCGCAGGGGCGGGTGGCCGTGCCCGACGACATCGCGGGCGCCGCCCTCTTCCTCGCCTCGGACGCCTCGTCGTACGTCAACGGCCACGTGCTGGTGGTCGACGGCGGCATGACGGTCACCTAGCGCTCGCTCACCGGCACGGGGCCTTCGGACCGGGGCAGCGAGCCCCCACGTGCTCGTCGGGGGGCGGGGGAGTCCACCTCAGACCGGGGTGTCGACACCCCGATTCACCCGCGTCTTCAGCGTTGCGCCAACCCCGTCACAAGCACGTAAGTCCCGGACCTCGTGGGCGCCCGACACGTGCGCGCTGAGATGGGGGTAGTCGGCCTCACATCGAGCACGTGGGGGCCCACGCCTCAGCGCGTGGCACGGGGTCTGCAAACCTCGGGAGTCGAGGCTCGACGCGGGCCCGAAAGGGAGGTGGACATGGAACGGCGAATCGCCCTCACCCTCGGCCTGGTCGTGTCCCTGCTCGTGGCGGGGTGCCTGGCCGGCGACATCTCGGGCGGGTCGGGCGACCCGGGCGAAGGGGACGTCGCGAAGGACGTCTTCACCATCCTCGACATGGGCGGGGCCTGCCCCGACGCCGAGGGGACCGACTGCGTCACGATCGACACGCCGAGCGACTCGGCGCCGCCCGAGGAGGGGGGCTGCTTCGTCACCGGCATCGGGACGTTCGGCAAGGGCGACACTCGCGACAGCTTCGGCGGCAACGGCATGTACATGAAGGACGGCCGCGTGCGGGGCGAGTGGGAGCACGTCGACCACTTCGACGTGGCCGGGGCGCAGAAGAACGGCCAGAACCTCTTCCACGGACAGGTCGAGTTCCTGCGGTGCGAGAAGCTCGCGGCGCTGCCGGGGCCGGACGTGCCCAGGGCCGAGCCCAACTTCGCCACGTGGGGCGGCCACGGCTCCTACAACCACGTCGACGGCTACGCGTTCCAGGTGTGGGCCTGGGACCACGGCGAGCCCGGCAACCTCATCGACCGGTACGCCATCAAGGTGTGGGACGCGGAAGGGGTCGTGGTGCTGGAGGCCGACGGGAGCGTGACGCCGGGGAGCGGCGGCAACAGCGCGCGCGACATGAGGTGCCAGGTGACCGCCCCCGCCGGCGTGGGCCTCGACTGGGTCAATCAGATGGGCTGCCTCTCCGGCGGCAACTTCCAGATCCACCCGGCGAACAACGGGCACCCCTACGGCGACGGCGCCCTCCCGGTGTGGGCCGCGCCCCACTTCGCCCCGTAGATCAGGCAGCCTGCTAGCCTCCGCCGCCTCGCTCCCCCGCCCCTCGCCTGGACCCCCCTCGACCCGAGTGAAGCGGCTCGGCTACAGCTTCGGGGCTCGGCCTCGACGGGCTCCCCAGATCGTGTGAACGATGACGAGGTCGGCGGATTCATTCACCGAGTAGATGTGCTGTTCCGTCTTCGGCAGGAGCAACCGTCGGACCACTCGCTCACCGACAGTTGCATAGAGTTGGCCGGTGTCCGGCTGGATCAGCAGCTTCTGCTGGGCGCGCTCGAGTTCGTGCTCGAAGAGGTCCGGAGCTGCCGGACGGTTCGCCCGCCACCACGTGGCTTCTACGATGGATCGACGCCGTGCTCGGTGAGTGAAGACGATCTTCACCTTTTCGCTCGGAGCTCAGCGAGCACGTCGTCGGCAGCTATGAGCTGGCCGGCCTTGGCCTCGGCTACTGACGCTTCCAGCTCCTGATGCAGCGCGGCTCGCTCCTCGTCGTCGAGGTAGTCGCCACCACTGGCGAGCACCTGGTCGAGGGGGACCAACTCGATGACCTCGCCCTCGGGCAGGTCGGTGGGCTCGTCGAGCACCAGGCGGCCGTTGTGGACATGAGCCTTGAGCGCTTGCCTCGACTTGCGCACTTTTTCCGCCTCGTTTGAGCGGCTCGACGACGCGCAGGAAAATAGACGGCACGGCTGACTTCTGCGATGAGGTAGGTGCAAACCAATCCTCATGCGAGAGG
>JACRCY010000134.1 GCA_016218785.1 Deltaproteobacteria bacterium | reverse complement strand
TGCCCGCGCCCGCCACGCAGGAGGTGGCCAGCGCCCCGGCCACCCAGACCGCCTCCCAACCGCCGACGGAGGACCAGGTTCCCGACGACGAGGCCGCCCCCGAGGCGGGCAAGCCGGCGCCGCGAGCACCGGTCGCCAGGCCGGCCCCGATGGTGCCGGTGAAGCTCGTGAGCTTCCCGCCGGGCGCCCGGGTGCGGGTCGCCAAGCGCTCGTTCGGCGTGACCCCGCGCGCCCTGCACTTCCGCGCCGGGCTGACCTACCAGCTCGTCTTCGAGAAGGAAGGCTACGTCCCGGTGCGCCGCCTGGTGCGAGTCTCGCCGCGCGGCGGCCAGACGGTGAAGGTGGCCATGAGAAAGGGCAAGTGGAAGGGCTGGTTGCCGTGGTAGCGCGCCGCGGCCGGGCCCCCGCGCGCGCGCCTCGGCGCGGCCCGGCGCCGGCGCACCACGGCCGCCACGGACTGCGCGCGGGGTTCGGCCGGGTCGCCTTGCGGCCACCCGGGCCCTTCCCGCTGGCCGGCTACATCACCTGGCAGGACCGCATGGCCGGCGCCAGCCTCGACGACATCGAGGTGCGGGCGCTCTGTCTCGACGACGGCCACCGCCGCGTCGCGGTCTGCGTGCTCGACCTGCTGGCGGTGACCCAGGACCTGGCGGACCGCATCGTCGCCGGCCTCGGCGCCGGCTGGCGCGCGGACCAGGTGCTCGTGGCGGCCACCCACACCCACAGCGGCCCGGGCGGCTACTGGCCGACCCGCGCCGCGCGCTTCTTCATGGGACGCATGCGCCCCGAGGTGCGTGATCACCTCGTCAGCGCCGCCGTCCGCGCCGTCGCCGAGGCCGCGGTGGACCTGCGGCCGGCCCGCGCGAGCGCCGGCCGGGCCGAGGCCCGCGGCCTCACCTCCAACCGCTGCCTCCCGTGCGGCCCCACCGACGACGAGGTGGTGGCGCTGCGCCTCGACCGCCCGGACGGCGCCCTCGTGCTGATCGAGATCGCGGGGCACCCGGTGGTCGTGGCGGAGCACGACCAGGCTGCCGTGTCCGCCGACTGGCCCGGTGCCGTGCGCCGCCGCCTCGAGGCGCGCGGGCTCAGGCCCGTGGTGCTCACCGGGGCCCTCGCCGGTCTCTCGGTGATCTTCCCCGAGTTCCCCACGGCCCTGGACCGGCACCTCGACCTCGTCGCCGGCCTCGCCACCGACGCGACGCTGCGCGCCCTCGACTCGGCCACGCCGCTCGCGCGGTCCACGGTCGGCGCGGCCGTGGAGCGCGTGTCCCTGGGCCCGCCGCGGGTCCGCATCTACCCGGCCACGCGCCCGTTCGCCCACCTGGCCTCGTGGCCGCTCCGGCAGCTCATGGCGGGCTACCTCCGCGCCGCCTCCGAGCCGGGGAACGCGTCGGCGCCGGTGCACGCGCTACGCGTGGGGCCGTTCGCGCTCCTCGGCTTCCCTTGCGACCTCGGCGTGGAGGTGGCGCTCCAGGCCCGCGCCGCCGCGGCCGCGGCCGGCTACGGCCCCGTGGCCGTCGCCTCGCAGGTGGGCGGCTACGCCGGCTACGTGCACCACGCGGAGGCCGCCGCCGGCACGCCCGCGCCGAGCCAGCGCGGCCTCTGGACCTACGAGAACGCGATGGGCTTCTTCGGCACCGGACTCGCGGGCCGTCTCGAGGCCGCTGCGGCCCGCGCCCTCGCCCGCGCGGCGGGCTGACGGCCCGACCGGGCCCCGTGGCCGCTGCCGGGGCCGCGCGAGCGGCCGAGTGACGTCGTGCTCCGCCCGTAGCATGGCCCGGCGCGGTGGAACACAACCCCGTCGCCCGCGGCGCAGGCAGTGGGGCCGCCGAGAACGGGATCGGCGGGCGCGCCGCGGAGCGCGGCGCAACAGCCAGGCGCTCGACCTACTTGTCCCCGGGAGCCGGGTACCTCTCTGGCTGGTAGCCGTGCAGACGTGACTGCGACTGCCTGGTCCATTCGTTCGAGATCGGGGCCTTGGCGGCGTACCCGAGGACCTTGACCCAGGACTCCTGGGCCGCCTTCGCGGCCGGCTGCGCATGCTGGCGGATGATCTCCCGGTACTGATTCAGGATGCCGGAGCCGGGGCTCTCCCCGTCCAGCTTCTTGATTCTGGGGGGCGGCGGCGCCTCGAGCAGCTTGCGCGCGCACAGGTGGAAGACCTCGCCGGTGCGGAAGCCAGCGGCGGTGACCCAGTACGGTCGGTTCCACGCGATGACCGGCTCGTAGGCCCGCTTGAGCGCGACCGCCTTGTCGGTGAGCTCCTTGAGGCGCTGCTGCATCGTCTTGGCGTCGTCTGACGCGACGAACTTGAAAGCGACGAACGCCTGGAACTGCGGCTCGAGGATGCGGAACTCCGCATCGGCCACGAACGTGGCCGCGAGCGCGCCGGGCTTGATGCCGCGGCTCTTCCCTTCGGCGACGACGCGCGCGAAGGTGACCGCGGCGTCCTTCGCGCGTCCCAGGCCCTCCTGGGCCCGGGCGATGCGGTGGTACGCGTCGAGAACCAGCGGCGACACCTCGTCGCTGGCGTCATCCCCGTAGCGGCGCAGGAACTCGGTCATGGCCGCGATGGTCTTCTGGTGGTCTCTCCTGGCGTCGCCGCTGGCCTCAATGACGGGAAACGCCGCGATTGCGGCGTGCCTCCGCTTGACCTCTATCCCCAGCGAGCTGTCGAAGGTGGTGCCTTTCCAACTGCCCGGATTCACCGCCTTGTCGAGCCGACGGAAGACCCACTTTCCGTCGCTGCCCGCCACCAGACTGAGGATCGTGACGAAGTCGCCGCCGTTCCGGGCCAGGAGGCGGCCATGGATCCAGGGGCCATCGCTCACCGCCTTGAGAAAGCCCTCCACCTTCGAGATCTCGCCCTTGCCGACGTGCGGCTTGATCAAGGACTGGAGGGCGCCGAAGAAGGGGCCCTCCTCCACACTCTTGTAGGAAGGGCCGAGGCCCGCCTTCGGCTGGCCTCCCTTGATCGCGGCATTCTCAGCCTGGGTCTTGAACGTCGCGACCTCGGCGGCCGGGAAGACATCCGCGAGCTTCACGATGGCGTCCACCTTGGCCCAGTAGAAGTTCCTCGCGGGCATGTCCGCGCTGGCCACGGTGCCCCCGACGAGGATTGCTGCGAGCGTGGCGACGGACAGTGTGATCGGACTCCCTTTCATCCTCCACCTCCTGCTATTGAAGCTTGGCCCACGAGCCGAGGTCCTCCTACCGGCCCCAGACTTCCACCTCATCGAGGTGCAGGAAGTTGGTCTCGGCCAGTTGCACCCGAACGTGGCGTGCCGTGCGGCCGCCGAGCTGGACACGGAGGAACTTCCCGTCCGTGCCGCCGAAGGCTGCGCCTGCGTGGCGGTAGACCTGCTCCCAGCGGGTGCCATCGCTGGAGAGGAGGATGCGCAGCGTCCGGGCGCGGTCGCTTGCTGCGTCGAGGCGGTTGTAGACCCGCACCTCGCGCAGCACGTGGGGCGCTCCCAGGTCCACCTGCCACCAGGGGCTGGCCTCCCGGCCCGTGTGGAAGCCGAACCGGCCGTTCTTCACGCCGTCGACCCCGCCTTGCGGGTCGTTGGCCGTGGACCACTCGGACCGGCTGCTCTGCCTGGCGGCATGCCTGAGCGCGAGATTGGCGTCGCCGGGAGTGTCGGGCGAGCCCGCGGGGTCCGGCGTGGGGCCGCCCTTCACCTGAGAGCTGGTATACCGCGCGCTATCGACGACGGCGGTTCCCCGCTTGGGCAACTTCAAGATGACGTACGTGTACGTCGCGTCGGACCGCGACGACACCAGGTTCAGCGGCGGCACGAATCTTCCGTCCCTGACCGGGGGCAAGACGTCCTGAAACCGGTCGCCGCCCTTCCCGTACTGACAGACCATCCAGGGGCGGTAGATGAGCGGATTCGCCTTGACGCCCTGGCCCAACGCCGGCGGGGCAGCGTCGACGACCGGGTCGTTCATGCTCATGAACGCGGCTACCGGACCGAAGGCGAAGTTGCCCTGGCCGTCCGTGTCGACGCTCAGCTCGATCGAGCCGGGCAGCCGCAGCGCCACGCCGATACCCGGCAACCGTGCACCTGTCTCGGCGGACACCGCCTGGCCCTTGATGAACACCGTGTTCGGAACCAGCTTGATCGTCAGGCCCTGCTTCGGCGCAGGGCGAATGATCACGGCGTTCACGTAGCCGGGCGTCGGGTCCGAGTAGACGCGCAGGAAGTACGGTTCGCGGGCCTTGTTCATGACTTCGCACCAGGCCTTCGGGCAGGTGATGGAGAAGCGCCCGTCCGGGCCCGTGACGGCCTTGTACCCCTCAAACGCATCCACGCGACCTACCGACCCCGCCGCCAGCGTGATGCCCCGAATCGCCTGGCCGGTGCGGCCGTCGATCACGCGACCTTGCCAGACCGCTTGAGCGTTGGCCAACGAGGGGGCGGTCGCAGCGACGAGGACAAGCATGCAGATCGTCTTGTGCGAGATCATGGTCGCTCCTGTCACTCGATGTGCCACCCACCGCTCAGGCGGCAAGGCTGTGGATGTGCATCCCCGCGCGCGGGCCGGAGGGCACCTGATGCGCAGCCCCCCCTACCGCCACCCCCCGAGTCTCGACCGATAGGCGACCTCCCGTCAACCCTGCAAACGGTTCTGGCCGCCGCGCCGACGGTGCGGCCCGCCGGGGACAGGCGTCGCTATCGCCTCGCAGGTGGGCGGCTACGCCGGCTACGTGCACCACCCCGAGGCGTTCGCCACGGAGCCCGCGCCGAGCCAGCGCGGCCTCTGGACCTACGAGAACGCGATGGGCTTCTTCGGCGCGGAGCTCGCGGGTCGTCTCGAGGCCGCCGCCGCGCGTGCGCTCGCCCGCGCGGCGGGCGCCTGACCGATTCCGAGGGCGCTCAGTCCTCGCCCGGGGCGGCGAGCAGCCACTCGTACGCGGGCTGCACCGTGAGGGCCGCATCGCTCACGCGCACGACCGCGTCCCGATCGGGCACCAGCAGCCGCCGCACCGCGCGTGGATGCTGGCAGGCCGCCACACCGAGGGCGCGCACTTCCCGCGCGAGCGTGTCCGGGGCCGACGGATCCGCGCACACCTGGAGCAGCTCCTCGCCGGCGGCCGGGTGGCGAGCCAGGAAGTCCACCTCCAGCCCGTCACGGGTCTTCACATAGGCGACCTCCACCCGGCGCCGCTCCAGCTCGTTCAGCACGACGGTCTCGAGCGCATGGCCCAGGTTCGTGCGACCGCTCGCGTCGAACGCCCTGATGAGCCCGGGGTCGGCGGGGTAGATCTTCCGCGGGTTGGAGTTGCGCTGGCGTTCGGACTCGGTGGCCAGCGGCACGGCGCTCAAGAGGAAGGCGTCCAGCAGGTGGCCGAGCATCGCGTGGACGGCGTCCTTCGCCACACCATGCCCCTGGGCCCTGAGATCCCGGTGCAGCCGGTGGACGCTGAAGCTCCCGGCAGGGTTGCGCAGGCACTGCCGCACCAGCCAGCGGAGCGCGGTCACCTGCGACACCCCGTAGCGCTCGACGACGTCGCGGAACAGCACCGTGTCGACGTAGCCCTGGAGGAGCTCAATCCGGAGGGCGGCGGGTAGCCCCTGCGCCTCGGGAAACCCGCCCTCGACCAGGAACTCCCGGAAACGCATCTCCACCAGCGAGCGCTCGGCCGGCGTCCATCGCCGCGGCGCCTTCGTCGGCTCCTCCCCTCGGTGGCGCAGGAACTCACGGAAGCCGAAGGGCCGGATGACGGTCGCCATCCCGCGACCGCGCAACGAGCTGTGCACTTCGCGCGAGAGCATCCGCGCCGAGGATCCCGAGACCGCGATCTCGACCTTCTCGGAGTCCAGCGCGCGACGCACGAACCGCTCCCATCCGGGCACGAGCTGGATCTCGTCGAGGAACCAGTGCACCGTCTGGCGCCCCCGGAGGGCCGGCTGGCGCCGGTAGTGCTCCTCGAGCAGGAACCCCAGTTGCTCCACCTCGATGCCGGCGAGCCGCTCGTCGTCGAAGCTGAGGTAGAGCGCCAGCTCGGGCGCCAGCGTGGCCCGGCGCTCGCCGAGCAGCTGGAGCAGGAAGGTGGTCTTGCCCGCCCGACGCATCCCGATCACCGCGTGCACCTTCCCGGGCACGGCAGCGAGCCGCGCGTCACGCCGCGTCAGGGCGAAGGCCCGGGTCGGAGCCAGCGCGAGGCTCAGCTTCTCTTCGAGGACGGCGTGGAGCGGCATGCCTCCAGGTTGGCGCACAGGTGTCCTTCTGTCAAGGACACATTCTATCCAATGCAGTACCGCCATAAGTCCAGCTTGGCCGGCGCGGGCCGGCGCCCCGCCGATCCGCAAGCGCGCCCGCGCCCCCAAACCCCCCAACGTGGCCAGCCCCGCGGCAACAGGCTTCCTCCACCCACGCCCGTAGATGAAACGATGTCGCACCTCGGTTGCATCTCTGGTCGCGGACGACGGACTTCGGTTGCACCGCACCGGAGAACCGGTGCACTTCTGCGCCCAATTCCGCGGCGCCGGGCCGCGTGGCAGGCGAGCAGCATGCGCGCCGCGTTCGACGGCTGGTCTCCTCCTCCGGTCCGCTTCGCGCGGGGAATAGCCGCCCGCGCGGCCCCGTTGTGCCCCTGCTCTCGGCGCCGAGCTCGAACCGTGGTCGCCGGCCCTTCGGGCCGGTGGCCGGACTGGAGGCCCATCCATGTCCCGGGCCTTCTTCGAGCTCCTGACCAGGTTCCTCGGCGACAAGTTCCTCTCGACCCTCCTGTGGTCGTGCCTCGTGGTCGCGGCCGCCACGGTGACCGTGCTCGCGATCATCGCCTGGCGACGCCGCGCGAGGGGGCAGCCCACCGAGGCCGTGGACCGCGTGCTCGCGGTCGGCTGGGCCTTATGCCAGGTCTTCGGCGGCATTCTCCTCTGCGCCTTCCTGGTGGCGCAGCTCTCCTCCACGCGCACCCTCTTCGACGAGCAGCACGGCCGCGTCACCGCCGCCAACGCCCAGGCGGTGCAGAACATCTGGGGCGGCCCCCACAACCAGCGCAACCTCAAGGTGCGCCACACCGTGGAAGCCACCGAGGTCGTCGAGCAGCTCAAGAGCATCGACGACGAGAAGCACGAGGAGGGGCCCGCGCAGGTGGTCGAGAAGCGCTTCCGCCGCAAGGTGCGCAAGGAGGTGCCGCAGTCGTCGATCACGGCGGCTTCCCATCGCGTCACCATCCGCATGAACTACCGCCAGAAGGGCAGCGCCTACTACCCGACCTTCGAGGACGAGGCCGCGTTCCGCTTCGTGGTGAAGAACCGGTCGCCCCAGGCCACCCGGGCCGAGTACAGCTTCCCGCTCCCGGCGGCACAAGGGGCGGTCTCCGACTTGAGCGTGAAGGTCGACGGCAAGGAGCTGGGCGACGCCCTCGCCGTGGGGCGCGACGGCCTCGCCTGGACCGCGCCCATGGCGCCGGGCGAGACCCATCAAGTCGAGATCGCCTACAAGTCGCGGGGCATGGACCACTGGGCCTTCCGCCTCGCCGGCCACGAGTCGCTCGAGAAGTTCGACCTGGTCGTCACCGTCCCGGGCCGCGCCGTCGAGAACAACCCCATCGGCTGCATGAGCCCGACCCGCGTGGTGCACGACCGCGGCGGCACGACGCTCGAGTGGAAGCTCGACCGCGCCGTCACCAACCTCGGCATGGGGGTCATCCTGCCGGCGGCGCCGCAGCCGGGCGCGCACGAGAGCCAGATCCTCAAGCGCGCCCCCATCGCGCTCATCCTCCTCGTCGTCCTGCTGGTGCTGACGCGTTCCTTGGGCGGGCTCGAGGTGCGCTTCCTGCCGGTCATGCTGGTCGCGGTGGCCGGCTACCTCTTCTTCACCGGCGTCGCCTACCTCGCCGACCTGCACCTCCCGGTCGCCGCCTCCGTGGCCGTGGCCGGCGGCCTCATGACCGCCCTTTGCGCCCTCTTCTACCGCCGCCACGACGCCGGCAGCTCGCTCTGGGGAGTGCAGACCGCCCTCTTCGTGGTCATGACCGTGGGCACCAGCGCCATCGTCTGCGAGCGCCACCACGTCAACGCCCTGCTGCAGGTGCTCTACGTGGCCCTGCTCGCGTACGTCATGGGGCTCACCCTCTGGAGCCTGCGGCGGAGGAAAACGCTTCCCGAAGACGAGCCCGTCGCGACATAATGGGCGCCGATGCGGGTGGCCGAGCGCCGCCCTCGGTGTGCCCATGGAAAAGAGCGTCGTCTCCGCACTCGAGCAGCTGGGGTTCTCCGCCACGGACGCCCGCGTCTACGTCGGGCTGCTCCAGGGCCACCCGGCCACCGGCTACGATCTCGCCAAGCGCACCAAGGTGCCGCGGTCGGCGATCTACGCCGTGCTCTCGCGCCTGGAGCGCGCGGGCCTGGTGCGCGCGGTCTCGACCAGCCCCGCCAAGTACGAGCCCCTGCCGCCGCAGCAGCTGGTGTCGCAGCTCCGCGACCGCCACCAGGACACCCTCGACACCCTGCAGCAGGCGCTCGAGCGCCTCGCCGCGCGCCCGCAGCCCTCGTCGCTGTGGGCCACCGTCGGCTACGACGCCATGATGCGGGAGGCCGACCGCCTCATCCGCGGCTCGCAGAAGCTCGTGGCCGCCTCCCTGTGGGCGCGCGAGGCGGAGCGCCTGGCGCCGGCGCTCGAGGCGGCCCGCCTGGGCGGCGCCGAGATCGTCCTCTTCTCGTTCAACCCCCTGCCGCGTGTGGGCGGCCGCCTCTTCAGCTACGGCATCCCCGAGCGGGACCTGGAGCAGTACTGGCAGCACAAGCTCATCCTCGTCTCCGACCACCGGCGCCTGCTGGTGGGCAACGCCGAGGAGAGCGAGACGAGCCGCGGCACCCTGACCGACGAGCTCGTCCTGGTCGAGATGGGGCTCTCGACGCTGGTCCTCGACCTCACCCTGTGCGGGCAGCGCATGCGGGTGGAGACCGTGGGGGCGATCGTGCTGCTGACGACGCACCTCGCGCCGCTCGAGCAGCTGATCAGTAGGTCGCTGGCGGGCGCGCCGACGTAGTCGCGTGGGAACCCGACGGGCTCAGCCCGACCGGCGGCGGCACCGGCCACGCCGGGGGCGGGCCTGCCGGGGGCGGCGCCGGGCGCGAGGCCGCGGCCCAGCTCACCCGGCCGGTGAGCTGCATCATCACCGCCAGCGTCAGCACCGCGCCCACGGTGATCGACAGGCCGGTGAACCCCTGGAAGAAGAAGGTGAACGAGAAGAGCACCAGGTAGACGAGCTGCGACAGCCCCATCTCGAGGAGCGCGAACCGCCACCCCACGAAGAGCCGGCCGTAGGTCACCACCAGCAGCGACGACGCGCCGGCGGCGAGCGCGAACGCCGGCCAGAGCGCCAGGTGATCGACGAGGTAGGCGAAGAGCAGGTGGAAGGCGAAGAAGGCGCAGCCGAAGAAGAAGTAGTTGAGCGGGTGGATGGAGCGGCCGCGCGCCAGCGCCAGCACCGCCACCACGAAGAAGAAGAAGAGCAGCCCGACGGGCGCGAAGAAGGTGATGCGCGAGGCGAGCGGCCCCGGGCTCGGGCGCTGCGGCAGCTCCACGCCTATCGTCTGGCTGGCCACGAGGCTCTGGAAGGCCCACTCGCCGCGCCAGCCGCCGGCCGCGCGGCCGTGGCGCGACGGGGAGATGGTGCCGGCCGGGAAGTTCACCGCGTCGAAGTCCGTCTCCATCGCGAGCCGGAAGTCGCGCACCTGCCCGGCGCCGTTGGCGAGCTCGTAGTCCCAGCGCGAGGTGCCACGCGAGCGGTACGCCACCGCGTAGACGCGCCGCTCCCCGGGGGCGAGCTGCCCGCTCCACTGCGCCACGCCCTTGGTGACCTCGGCCGCGACCTCCTTGCCGTCGGCGTCGCGCACCTCGAAGCCGTCGTAGACCGCCGCGTCCCCCACCAGCGGGAAGCGGAAATCGATCCGGCGCGCCGCGCCCGTCGAGTTGCCGAAGGTGTAGCGCGCGCGGAAGTCCACGCCGTAGGTGGCGAACCAGAGCAGCCCCTTGCGTCGGTGATCGAGGCCGAGCTTGACCGCGGCGTCGGTCCCGGCGAGCGGCACGTCGATCTCGACGTCGACGTCCTTGATCACCTCGGTCTGCGTGGGCTGGCCCAGGGCGTCGCGGCCGTTCACCCACTCCCGTTGCCGCCGCAACTCGTGGTAGACGGCGCGCGGCGGCTGCTGCCGCATCTCCGGCCCCCACAGGAGCTGGACCTCGCGCGTGAGCGCGGACGACGAGCCCCCGCTGCGCCAGAGAATCGTCGACCCGAGGATCATCCACGCCACCGCGCCCCCGAACCAGATGAACCCGATCTGCAGCAGCCTGATCATGACGGCCTCCTTCACGCTCCAGGCTGCCCGGGGCCCGTGGCGCGGTGATGGCGGGGCCGCGGAGACTCCGGGGAGACGCTGTGACGCCCCCCTGGAGCGGCGCCCGCACCCCGGCTAGACTCGGGGTGATGCCCTCCGCAAGCCCCCAGAACCGCAACGGAAGCGCGCCCGCCGGCGGCAGCGCGGCCCGGCCGCCGGGACGCCCCATGGCAGCGCCCGACGCCACGAATCCCACGCGCCCGCCCCAGTGCGAGACGCACCCGGCGGCGGTCGCCGCGTGGCGCTGCCCGCGGCACGGCGACCTCTGCCCCGACTGCGCCGCCGAGCGCCGGGCCGGCGTCACCAGCCTCGTGGTCTGCGTGCACTGCGGCGCCCTGGCCCCGCCCATCACCGTGCCGCGCGAGAGCCTCTCCTTCGCCGCGCGCCTCCCCGCGGCGCTGGCCTACCCGCTCTCGCGCCATGGTTTCCTCGCCATGGCGGGGCTGGGTCTCGTGATGGCGTTCATGCCCCGCTTCACCATCCTGGGCGTCATCTTCTCCCTGGGCATCTACTGGTCGTACATGTTCGCGCTCATCGAGCAGAGCGCGAACGGCAGCGCGGAGATCGAGACCCCGGACTTCACCTCGGTGTGGGACGACATCTTCGCCCCGGCCGTGCGGGGAGTCGCCGCCACCGGCATCATCTGGGTACCGGCCGTGCTCATCGCGGTCTTCGGCATCTCGGCCGACGCTCCGCTCGGCGTCATGTGGGTGCCGATCGTGCTCGTCGTCCTCGTGGGCCTGTTCTACGCGCCCATGGCGATCATGGTCGCCGCGACCCGCAACCCCTTCCTCCGGGTGGTGAACCCGTACTTCGTGACCGTCTGCGTCGGCCGCCTCGGCGCGGACTACGCCGCGGCCGTGGGCGCGATCGTGGCGCTCGGTGCGGTGCAGGTGCCGGTGAAGCTGCTCGGCAGCGTCGTCGACTCGCTGCCGATCCCCATCCTGTCGACCTGGCTGGCGTCCACCATCGGGCTCTACGTCCCGTTCGTCATGGCGCGTGTCCTCGGCCTGCTGCTCTACGTGCGCGGCGTCGACCTCGGCTACGGCCTCGCCTCCGACTACGACGAGCCGGTGCTCCCCGACGCGAAGCCGCGCGGCGCGGCGCGCCCGGGTCCCGACGTGGGCTTCGGGCCCGTCGCGGCCGACCCCGGGGTCGCCGCCGCGGGCGCGCCGGCCGACCTGCCGCCAGGCGTCCTGGCGCCCCCGCCGCGGGCCACCCCGGACGAGGTGGCCGCCGCCCTGGCGCGCGGCGATCGGCCCGCGGCCGTCGAGCTGTGGGAGCGGCTCGACCCCGAGGACCACCACGCGCTGCCCCCGGGGTCGCACGTGGCCGTCGGCCGGGCCGCCGCCGCCGCCAAGGACTTCCACCTGGCGGTGCGCGCGCTGCGCGCGGCCGCCGACGTCGCCCCGGACGACCCCGGGGCGCTGCGCGCGTG
>JACRCY010000126.1 GCA_016218785.1 Deltaproteobacteria bacterium | reverse complement strand
CGATCATGTACTGCGGGCTGCCCGGAGCGGCGCCCGCGCCGTCCGTGGCACCGCCGGCGGCCACGGCACCTCAGGCGGCTCAGGCTCCGGGGGCACCGGCCCCAGCCGGAAGCACCGAGCTCGTGCTCAGGCGCATGGAAGCCGTGGAGACGAAGCTCGGCGCCATCGAAGACAAGCTCGACGCGGTCGCGGTGGTGCCGGAGCGACGACCCTTGGGCCGACTCCTGGCCCTGACCCTGGCTGGTGCTGTGCTCGCCGGCCTGGCGGCCTTCGCGTTGCACCGGGCCGGGGAGCGCTCCTCGCACCCACCTGCTGGCGCTGCTGCCAGACCCGCCGGGCCCGTCATGATCCCCGCCGCCGCGCCGGCGAGCGCTCCTGCGGCGGAGCGGCTCGCGACCGGGAACGCTGCGCTGGTCTCGCGCGCGGCGACGGCTGCCCCGGCGAAGGTCGCAGGCGAGTCACCGATCCGGCGGCCTGCAAGGGCACTGGCGCCGAGGACGAAGAAGCCGCCCGCCGGGCCGACGTCAACGAAGCCCTCGCCGCTGGACCGCGGCGCGGTCCTGGATCCGTTCGCGAAGTAGCTGGTAGCGGAACGATGACGCCCACCCTCGACGAGTATGTCGCCGACGCGCGCGCGCTCGAGCCCGAGCCGTTCCGCCAGCGACACGGCGACGCGTTCCTCGTCCACCACGGGCCCCTCGGCGCCCTGCGGGTGCCGCCGAAGCCGCAGCGCACCGTGACCCTCGAGGCGGTGGCCGCGGCCGCGGGCCTCGAGCCGCAGCGCGACTACCTGGTCTTCCCGGTCCGGCGCAGCGGCCGGTCCGCCATCGCGCGCTTCATCACCGTGGGCCGCACCCGCAACAACGACGTCTGCATCCCGTACGTGTCGGTCTCCAAGTTCCACGCCTTCTTCACGCAGGACGCGCCCGGGCGCTTCCTCCTCCAGGACGCGGGGTCGCACAACGGCACGCTGGCTGACGACCGGACCGTGCCGGTGCACGATCAGGGCCGGCCCGTCGCACTCCAGTCCGGCGCCAGGATCGTGTTGGGCGCGGTGAAGCTGACCTTCCTCTACGCCGCGGACTTCCGCGAGCTGGCGCGCCGGCTGGGAGGCTAGCCGCCGAGCTTCGCGACGAGCGCCGCGAGCGCGGCGCGCTGGCCCGGGGAGGCGAAGCGGAACTCCACGCTCATTCCCTGCTGCGGGCCCGCGGGCACGGCGGCGACCACGCGGCCGCGCACGGCGAAGGGTTGCGGCTCGCCGGGAAAGCCGATCCACAGATCGAGGGGCGAGTCGGGCGGAGCGAGCCGGCAGCCCACCAGGTGCAGGCCGCCCTGGCCCACGTCGGTCGTCTCCGCGTCCTCCAGAAACGCGCCGGGGAGGCGCACGCGCACCGGGAGGCGGCACGGGATGCGGGTCGTGCGGCGGCGGCGGTAGTGCACGCTCTCGCCCGCGGCGCAGGCGAGGACCAGCTCCTGGCGGCCCCGCTCGCTCTCCAGGAACTCGAGCCGCAGCCCGCGCGTCGCGCCGGCCTCCACCCGCTCGAGCACGCGGGCATGCACGTGGAACTCGGCCGCCCGGTCGCGGAAGCGGAGCACCACGGAGACCACGCCGCCGGGCCCCGCCCCGGCCGGCAGCTCGCCCGCGACGGGGTGGAAGAACGAGGCGGGGCCCTCCCCGTGCGTGACGTGCTCGAGGAACGCCGCCCCGGTCTCCCAGTCCGACTCGATGACGGGCAGCAAGGATGGCACGGACGCCTGACCGAGAGCGAGCACTATCACCTTTCGCTGGGCCGATCAAGGCAGACGCCGCGGCCGTAGGTGGCAGGGCCAACAGATCGGGACCCCCCCCCAGGTGGCGTGTGGAGCGGGCGTCGAGGATTCGAGGCCACAAACCAGTTGACAGCCCGCTCTCGCCCGTGCTATCCGGGCCCTGTCTGGCGGACAGGAGGAGTAGACGACCATGGACACCACGACGGGCAGGGACCACTACACCGCGCGCGTCACCGGCCGCACGGTGCTCGCGCGCGAGCTGCAGCAGCCCCGGTGGGGTGACGCGGTCAAGGACGCCGGGCTGCTTCCGGCCGACCTCGCCTACATCCAGCAGCAGGGCGAGGAGTCGGAAAAACACGATCGCGCACAGCACGACGAGCTGGCCAGGCAGCGCCAGGACATCTCCGCGGTGGTCGCGGCGCGCCGGCAGGTCGGCGCCGAGGAGGAGCAGCTCCGCAACCGCCTGGCGGCCGTGATCGACGATCTGGCCCGGGACCCCGGCACCGTGGCCGCGGCCCGGTGGCTCGCCACCGTGACCTTCAACCGCTACCGCATCCGCGTGACCAGCATGCCGCCGGACCCGGAGGCGGCCGAGGAGGCCCAGCCCATCACGGTGCGCGAGCGGGTCACGCGCAAGGACCGTTTGAGTTGGGCGCAGTCGCTCGCGCACTTCGCCCTGACCTTGCTCGAGCCCGACCACGCGGCCATCGGGGCGCGCCTCGAGGCTCGCGGCATGGGCCGGGCACGGCTCCAGGCGCTCGCCGCCGCGGCCGAGGACCTCGTGGGGCGCCTCGGCGGCAAGGCCGCCTTGACCCCGGTCGAGGCCACGCGGCTCGAGGCCGAGGCCGCCCACGCCCAGCGCCTCCGCTGGCAGGCCTGCTACCGG
>JACRCY010000136.1 GCA_016218785.1 Deltaproteobacteria bacterium | reverse complement strand
GGTCAAGACCGACGGCAGCTCGGTCGGCGAGATCGACTGGGACACCTACCTCGAGAACTACGCCGCCGCGCCGCCGCTGCCGTCGTCCCGCGGCGGGAGCGAAGAGCTCCCGTCCCTGGAGGCGACCCTCTCGCGGGGGACGAGCCTCTTCGATCACCTCGTCTGGCAGCTCAAGCTGTCGAGCTTCAGCGAGGACGACGAGAGCCTGGCGATGCTGATCATCGGCAACCTCGACCCCGACGGCTACCTCAAGGAGCCGCCGTGGGACGAGATCGTCCAGGACTCGGAGGTCGACCCGGTGCACGCCGAGGAGGTGCTCAGGCGGATCCAGGAGTTCGACCCGGTGGGCGTCGCCGCGCGCTCGCTCGAGGAGTGCCTGCTGGTGCAGGCGCGCCTCGAGGGGTACGGCGACGAGGACGGGGTGGAGACCGACGAGCAGCGGGATCTCGTGGTCCCCATCATCGAGCACCACATGGCGAACCTGGAGAAGCGCAACTTCGGTGCCATCGCCAAGGAGCTCAAGCGGAGCGTCGAGGACGTCATCGCGGCGGTCAAGGTCATCATGACTTTCGACCCCAAGCCGGGGCGCCTCTACACCACCGACGAGCCGCACTACATCACCCCCGACGTCTACGTCCACAAGATCGGCGACAAGTACTTCGTGGTGCCGAACGACGACGGGCTCCCCAAGCTGAAGATCTCGTCCTTCTACCGCTCCGCGCTCGCCGCCAGCCCCAAGGCGCGCGAGTACATCCAGGACAAGCTGCGCTCGGCCCAGTGGCTGATCCGCTCGATCCAGCAGCGGCAGCGCACCATCGTGCGGGTCACCGAGAGCATCATCAAGTTCCAGCGCGAGTTCTTCGACAAGGGGATCGCCTACCTGAAGCCCCTCATCCTGCGCGACGTGGCCGAGGACATCGGCATGCACGAGTCGACCATCTCGCGCGTGACCACGCACAAGTACGTGCAGACGCCGCAGGGGCTGTTCGAGCTGAAGTACTTCTTCAACTCGGGCATCTCGCGGACCGACGGCGACAACATCGCCTCGGAGAGCGTGAAGGACAAGATCAAGCAGCTCGTCTCGCAGGAGGACGCCCGCCACCCCCTGAGCGATCAGCGGCTCGTCGAGCTGCTGCGGGAGCAGAGCATCGACATCGCCCGCCGCACCGTGGCCAAGTACCGGGAACAGCTAGGCATCCTCAGCTCGTCCAAGCGCAAGCAGGTGTTCTAGCCCAAACCGGATGGCCCCCTGGGCCGACAGGTGTTACATCATCACGAGCACGGGTGGAGTTGACAGGGAGGCGCGGCGAGTGTATTGGTGCGCCGCCCGAACGAGGAGGAGCCGCGCATGCGCGTAAGCGTCACCTTCCGCCACATGGAAGCCACGGAGCCGATCAAGGAGTACGCCCAGGACAAGATCGAGCGGATCAAGAAGTACTTCCCCGACCCGATCACGGCCCACGTGGTGCTCTCCACCGAGCGCGGCTACCAGCACGTGGCCGACGTCAACATCACGCTGCACAACGGGCTCACCTTGCAGGGCAAGGAGATCACCGAGGACATGTACTCCTCGATCGATCTCGTGATGGCGAAGATCGAGCGCCAGGTCCGCAAGTACAAGGACCGCATCCGCAGCCACAAGCCGCACGCCGGCACGACCATCCCGGTGCGCGAGATGATCCTCGAGGCCGAGAGCTTCGAGCCGCGGCCGTTCCTCGACGAGCAGCTCGCCCGCGAGGTCGCCGAGGCCGAGGCGCTGGCCGGCGGCCCCACGCCCAAGGTCATCCGCTCCAGCAAGTTCTTCGCCAAGGCCATGAACGTCGACGAGGCGGTCATGCAGATGAACCTGCAGGGCCAGGACTTCCTGGTCTTCATGAACGAGGCGAGCCGGGAGGTCAACGTCGTCTACAAGCGGTCCGACGGC
Source organism: Deltaproteobacteria bacterium (assembly GCA_016218785.1). Taxonomy (GTDB): domain Bacteria; phylum Myxococcota_A; class Polyangia; order JACRCY01; family JACRCY01; genus JACRCY01. Next base: position 3,096 of record JACRCY010000136.1, on the reverse strand, counting down.
AACTACGGGCTCATCGAGACCGGGAAGCCGGAAGAGGGCGAGGGCGCGATCGCGGCCGCCAAGGCGGGCGGGGACCTCGGCACACGGGCGGGCACCAGGCAGCCGGCCTGACCGGCGTGGCCTCGGCCTCCCCCTGACGATGAAGCTCGCGGACTTCGTACGCGAGGATCTGGTCCTCGCCGACCTCCAGGCGACCGCGAAAGGCGCGGTCATCGACGAGATCGCCGCGCTCATCGAGTCCCGCGTGCCGCGGCTCGGCGCCGCGGCCGTGGCGCGCATCCTCAAGGCCCGCGAGGAGCTGGCCTCCACCGCCGTCGGCGACGGGGTGGCCATCCCGCACGGCAAGCTCGAGGCGGCGGGAGAGCTGGTCTCGTGCGTGGCGCGCTCGGTCCACGGCGTCGACTTCGCGGCGCACGACGGGCGGCCGACCCACCTCTTCGTCGTCCTGGACGCGCCCGAGAACTCGACCGGCGTGCACTTGAAGGCGCTGGCGCGCGTCAGCCGCCTGTTCAAGGACCAGGGCGTCCGCCAACGCCTCCTCCACGCGCCCGACGCCCACGCGATGTACGCGGCGCTCTGCGAGGAGGACGGGAAGGTGTAGGCGGGTACGCCCCGAGCAGCGTACGAACAGATGAGGCGGAGAATCACCACGGCCGGGAACTCGGCGGCGCTCGGGCTCTCGCAGGACGTGCTGGGCCTGATGGGTGTGCACGTCGGAGACGAGGTGGACGTCACGCTCGTCGATCGTACCCTCGTCGTGCGACCCGTCGAGGCGCAGGATCGCGACCGGCGGGTCGCGACTGCCATCGACGAGGTGTTCCGGAGCCGGTCGGCGCTGCTGGGGAGACTGGCCCGGGCCGAGACCCCGGGCGCCGTGGCCGCCGCGGGCACCAAGCGCAAGCCGCGCGCGCCACGGCGGTAGGCGCGGCGCACCCGCGTGAGGGCAACGCCGCGCGGCCCGCTGGCGGGCGTGGCGGCCGCCCGGGGCTCGGGGGTGCCCGCCCGGGATCGAGGTGAGCTGCCTACACGGGCGGGGGGGGCGCGGGGCCCTCCACGGGCACGCGCCGCACGCGGCGGTAGAGGATGTCGAGGTTGTAGCGCGCGCGCGGGCCCGCCTCCTCGGCGTGGACGCTGCGGCCGAGGTAGTTGAGCTGCTTGACGGCCAGGTAGACGAGCGCCTTCTGGACGTACATCTCCTGCACCTTCTCCGGCAGCTTCTTCAGGCGCGCGAGCTCCTGCGCCTGATCCGCGGCCCCGCACGCGCCGGCGAGCGCCACGCCGCGGTCGAGCAACGCCGGGGTGATCCCGAACGGCTGGAGTTCGGTCACGTGCGGCCGGGCCAGCTCCACCAGGCGGTTGAGGTCGCGGCCGACGGCCACCGGGTTGCTGCCGTACTCCATGATCCGGCCGAGGTCGGCGGGCAGCTTGACGCCGCGGATCATCGCGGCCAGCACCCGGTGCACCAGCGCGCGCTTGAACACCTTGGCCGCCTGCACGGCGTCACCCTGGACGAGCGTCTTCTCCTTGGCCTCGGTGCCGGCGAGGTCGCGGTCGCGCATGGCCACCTCGAGGTTGCCGACCGCCGTCTGCACCTCGACGATGAACTCCTGGCCCGCGAGCGCCGCGACCTCGGGGTCCTCGGCCACCAGCGCCAGGTGGTAGCGGCCCTGCGCCGCCACGTAGATCACCCGGAACCGGGCGCCCCGCACGAGCAGCTCGTCACGCGACTGATTCGTGATCATCTCGACCCTCCTCCCCGCCGACCGCGGGATGTGGCGGCACCCTACCAGACCGGCGGCCGGGAGATCAAGGACGATCGCGAATCGAGCGTCGCGCCGTTCCACCATCCGCCCCCTCGCCAGCGCGGCCCTGCCACCGCCGCCACCGCCAGCGACCGCCGCGAAGGGTTGCCTTCGACGGCTGCCGGGCGGTAGACTCGTGGCCACGCCGGAGGTCGCATGTCCGACGACCCCGTGGGGCAGGTGCTCCTCGACACGTACCGCGTCACCCGCCTGCTCGGGCAGGGCGGGATGGGTGCCGTCTACGAGGCCCAGCACCTCAGGCTCCCCAAGAAGGTCGCGGTCAAGGTGCTCGACCCCGACGCGACCCGGAGCCCGGAGCTGTTCCAGCGCTTCCGGCGCGAGGCCGAGGTGGCCTCGTCCTTGGGCAACTCGCACATCTGCGAGGCCCTCGACTTCAGTCCCCCCAGTGCCCGCTTCCCGTTCATCGTCATGGAGTTCCTCGACGGCGTGGATCTGGCGGCCTACCTCGAGCAGAAGGGGCCGCTGCCGCTGCGGCAGGCGGTGCGCATCGCCCGGGAGGTGCTCTCCGCGCTCGACGCGGCCCACGCGCGGGACATCGTGCACCGCGACCTCAAGCCGCAGAACATCTACCTCTGCCGCCGCGACCGGCGCGAGGACTTCGTCAAGCTGCTCGATTTCGGCATCTCGAAGATGAAGACCGGCGGCAGCGCGCTGACGAAGCCCCTGGCGGTGCTGGGCACGCCCAGCTACATGGCGCCGGAGCAGGTGCAGGGGCAGGTCGATCGCATCGACGCGCGCACCGACCTCTGGGGCATGGGCGTGGTGCTCTACGAGATGCTGACCGGCCGGGTGGCGTTCCCCGGGCACGACATGCTGTCGGCGGTCTACCGGGTGGTGTTCGAGGAGCCGGCACCGATCACCGCGGTCCGGCGGGACGTGCCGGCCGCGCTCGCTGCGGTGGTGGCGCGCGCCATGGCGAAGAAGCCGGAGGGCCGCTACCCGTCCGCGCAGGCCATGGAGGAGGAGCTGACCAGGGCGGCCCTGGCCACGGGGGAGTGGGAGCAGGAGGAGGACACGGCGCCCGAGCTCCAGCCGACGGCCAAGCGGCCGGCGCTCCTGCCCCCCACGGCCGAGGAGGAGATCCCCGCGCCCGCCACGCTCCGCGGGCCGGCCGTGGCCCCCGTGCCGCCGGGCCCGGCGCTGGCCCCCGCGCCGTCGGCCCCGGTGCTGGCCCCGACCGTGGACGCGGCGTCACCGGACGCGGCGCCGTTGCCGCCCGAGCCCGACGAGCCGCCCACGCTGCGCCGCCGGCCCGTTGCGGCCCTGGCCGCTG
>JACRCY010000135.1 GCA_016218785.1 Deltaproteobacteria bacterium | reverse complement strand
TGAGGTCGGCGCCACGCTCAACATGATAGCGGCATCCCGACGGTTGGCAAGTTTTCTCTCGACGGAGGCTCGTCAGCGGCCGACTCGGTGCCTCACCAAGGGCATTGAATCACACCCAGGTGAAACACGTTCCGGCGACCGGCCGGCCATACGGTCCGGTGGTCAGTAGACCGATCCGGCGTCAGCGAAAGAGGCCCTTGAGGTTGTATTCGAGGAGGTCGCGGGCGAGCCGGCGACGATCCACGCTCCGCCCGCCCGCCTCGACAGTGTAGTGGTTCATGACCTCCTTGACCGTGCCGAGCACGCACAGGGAGGCCAGCTCGTGGTCGCAGGGGCGCACGAGCCCCATCGTCTCGCCGGTGGCGAGCGCGCTCTCGATGATGGCGCGGAGGCGCCCGTCGCTCTCCTCGAGCTTCCGGTCGAAGTCGGCGTCGATGCCGGGGGCGGTGCGCAGCAGGACCCGCGTCATCTCGCGGTGGTCGTAGAGCGTGTCGACCACGCGGTTCACGTTGGCGAGCAGCTGCTCGAACGGAGGGGGCGCACCCGGCGCCACGTCGATGCGCTTCACCGAGCCCGCGAGGAGCGCCAGCAGCCGGCCGAGCAGCTCGTCGAAGATGGCGCGCTTGCTCTCGAAGTAGAGGTAGAAGGTGCCGCGCGCCACGCCCGCCTCGGCGATGATGTCGGCCACGCCGGCGGCGTGGTACCCCTTGCGGCTGAAGACCCGCTCGGCACACACGAGCACCTGCTCGCGCCGGTCGTGACGCTGTCGGGCCGCGCGGGCCACCCGCCCATCGTCGCGCGCGGAGGACATGCAACTTTCTTATCACGGTGTGGCGCGGCGCTGCAACGGCGCGCGGCGCCGGCGCGGCGGGCCGTTGCTCGCCGCCGCAGCGGGCCCGCGTTTCCCGGGGCCCGCCGGCCGTGGTATCGTGGGGCACGGGGCGGGCGCCGACGAGGTCATGGCCGCCGCCGCGAGGAGCGAGCATGCCGGGCTGGTTCTCGAGATCGTGGCTGCTGCCCGTGGTCGCCGGCCTGGGGCTGGCGGCGTGCGGCAAGGGAGCCGGCGGAGTCGGCAACGACGCCGCGGCCGACACGGCTTCGGCGCAGGAGGACGCGGCACCGCAAGCGGACGTTGCCCGCGACACGGCGCTGCAGGTGGACGCCACCGACGACGGGCCGCGGCCCGACGGCGCGCCAGCCGACGGTCCACCCCAGTCGGACGGTGGCGTGAACGGCTGCCTGAAGGGGACCTTCGACCCGTACTGGGGCAACCTCCACGCGCACACGAGTTTCTCGGACGGCACGGGCAGCCCGGCGCAGGCCTACGACTACGCGCGGTACACGGCCGGCCTCGACATCCAGGTGCTGACCGACCACGTCGAGCAGATCCCGCTCAAGGGCGGCTGGGGGCCGTACGTGGCTGCCGGCGACGCGGCCGACGCTCCGGGCACCTTCGTGGCGATGGCCGGGTTCGAGTACGGTTCGGGGTTCACCCTCGGGATCCCGCCCAAGTCCACGGGGCACAACAACGTGTTCTTCTCGCCCGACGTATTCCCGGCGGTCCAGGTCGACTTCCACGACTTCTACGCCACTCTGATCGCGTGCACCACGTGCATCGGTCAGTTCAACCACCCTGGCGACGGCAGCACCACGAGCTGGACCAACTACGAGTACCACGCCGACGCCGACCAGCGGCTGAACCTCTTCGAGTTCAACAGCCCGGTGGCGTGGGATCAGTTCTTCCTGGCGCTCGACAAGGGGTGGACCGTGTCGCCCATGTGGAACCAGGACAACCACGGCGACGACTGGGGCACCAAGAACGACGACCGCAGCGGGCTCTGGATGTCCAGCCTCGACCGCGTCGCCATGTACGACGCGATGCTCAAGCGGCGCACCTTCGCGACCAGCGACAAGAAGGCGTGGATCAAGATGCTCGCGCTCGGCGACTGCTGGATGGGGTCGATTATCAAGGGCGTGTCGTCGGTACCCATCACCGTCGAGGTGAACGACACGGACAACGACCACGGCTTCACCACCATCGAGCTGTTCGGCCCCAACAAGGCGTCGCTCGGCACCCACGACTGCGCGGGCGCCATGACCTGCACCGCGAGCTTCGCCGTGACCATCACCTCGCCGCCGGGCTCCACCTACGTCGTCGCGCGGGCCACGATGACCAGCAGCGCCTACCTCGTCTCGGCGCCCGTGTGGGCCAGCCTGCAGTAGACGCCGACAGGTCGCACCTCCGCGGGTGAGGTCGCCGCGACGCGCCACCTGTCGCCGAGGTGGGGATGGTTGACAGATGCCGCGCGGACCGACTACACTACCCCACATCCAACTCCGCTGGAGACTTCCATGGCCGGCTCTGACAAGAGAAAGCAAAGCCTGTATTTCCCCGAGGACATGCTTAAGGAAATCCAGGACGAGGCGGCGCGTCAGGACCGCTCCCTGTCGTGGATCGTGCAGAAGGCCTGGAAGATCGCCCGCAAGGAGATCATGAAGTACCCGGCGGTGAACGAGTTCCCCGGTGAGGAAGACGAGCGCGGGGCCAGCGAGTAGGCCCGCTCCGCCGGGCAGTGCCTCCCATCCTTTCGACGCCGTCCACCGGCGTCCCGCCCGCCTCCCTCCGCTCCGGACAGTAGCCGCCGCGCGACCTACTTGGTGGACTCGTCCACGGGCGTCAGGCGCGTGAGGGCGCGCTTCGACACCACGCCGCGCGTGCGCACGTCGCCGGCGGTGACGATGCGCGCGAACTCCCCCGCGTCCTCCTCGAGGACCGCCGGCGTGCCGCCCCGCACCCGGCCCACCACCCTGCCCCCCTCCTTCTCGAGGAGGTCGGCGTCGATCGACACCTCGTAGTCGCTCGCGTTGCCGGGATCGAGGGAGACCTCCTTCTTCTCGCGCCCCCCGAGCGCGTCGCGCGGGACCACGCCCTCGAGCGCGACGGGGCCGTAGGTCCGCACGCGGGCGCGGGGTCCGTCCTCCAGGAGGCCGACCACCTCCTCGCCGGTGTCGATGCGGGCGATGACGCGCTCCGGCGCCAGCGGATCGGCGAGCACCACCGCGCGCTTCACGCGGAAGAGCGGCCCCTCCGGCTCCGGGTACACGAAATCGGGCCCCGCGACGCCGAGCGCGGCCCGCGGGCAGGTCCCCTTCACCACGACCCCCACGGTCTCCACCAGGGCCTGCGCCCCGCGCAACGCGACCACGCGCACGTCGGTGCCGACCGCGAGCCGCACCGGCCTCGCGCCGGCGCCCGGCTGCAGGTCCACCCGCTTCGTGACCCGCAGCCCCACGGCCTGGACCCGCACCACCCCCGACATGCGCACGGAGCCGAGCGTCTCGACGCGCACGAAGTCCGGCCCCTCGGGCTTGACCACGCGAACCGGGGTGCCCGCGAGCAGCTGCGCCGCCATCTTGGCGCCCACCTTGGGGCTCAGGTCGACGGTGCCGCCGACGATGCGGTGGGTCGGCTTCGGCTCCGCCGGCGCAGCGCCGCGGCGCGCCGCGGGCTTCGGCGGCCGCGCCAGGGCGGGCGCCGCGAGCGCGAGCGCCAGGAGCATCACGAGCGGGCTGCGCCGCATCGCGCCGGTGCCGCGGGGTCCCCTGGACGCCGGGTCCATCCCGGCCCGAACTTGCGCCGGAGACAACCTGCAGGGGGGATGGCCCGACCCATCCCCCCCTGAACTTGCGCCGGAGGCAACTTGCAGGGGGGATGGCCCCGGCCAGGGTGCCCCCGTCCGCGCCGACAGCCTCGGACTGCATCCGTGTTGCATGCCGCGGGAGTGTAGCAGAGAGCCGGCCGTAGCAGGCTCTCCGCCCGCGCGCCCGCCCCCCGGCGCCAGCTGCGCTATGCTCCCGGCCAGCGGGGCCGGGCGTCCCCCTGGCCCGCGGAGGCGTTCGGCCATGGCCGTCATCCTCATCGGGACGTCGGGCTACAGCTACGACGACTGGCGCGGACGCTTCTACCCCGCGGGCCTCCCCAAGCACCGGTTCCTCGCGTTCTACGCCGAGCATTTCCCGGTCTGCGAGATCAACTTCACCTACTACCGCCCGCCGGATGCCCGCACCATGGACGGGATGCTGCGAAAGAGCGGCGGCCGGGTGGAGATGGTGGTCAAGGCGCCCGCGGCGCTCACGCACGAACGGGTGGACGATCCCGCCCCGGCCGCCCGGGCCCTCGTCGCCGCCCTGGCGCCGCTGCAGTCGGCGGGCGTCCTCGGGGCCGTGCTGCTGCAGTTCCCGTTCTCGTTCCACGAGACGCCGACGAACCGCGACCACCTCCGGCGGATGCGCGACCTGCTGCCCGACCTCCCCCTGGTCGTCGAGGTGCGCAACTCGCGCTGGATCAGCGAGGCCACCTTCGACCTGCTGCGCGAGAGCCGGCTCGCCTTCTGCAACGTCGACGAGCCCCGGCTCGAGGGGCTGCTGCCCCCCCTGGGCGTGGTCACGGCCGCGCCCGGCTACGTGCGGTTCCACGGCCGCAACGCCGCCAGGTGGTGGGAGCACGAGCACGCCTACGAGCGCTACGACTACCGGTACGCCGACGGCGAGCTGCGGGAGTGGCTGCCGCGCCTCGCCGGCATGAAGAAGCGGGCGGAGAAGAGCTACGTCTTCTTCAACAACCACTTCGACGGGCAGGCGATCGACGGTGCCAGGGCGCTGCGACGGCTGCTGGACTCGGCCGCGGACTGACGCGGGGCAGCGCGCGAGGCAGAGCGTGGCGGCCCCGAACGGGGCGGACCCCTTCTTGACCGTGCTTCTCGGCGGATGGTACGCTCTTCCCGAATGAGTGTCGGTCGGTCGCGCCGAGCAGCTGGCGAGGGGCGCACGGCCACGGCGAACCCGACATCCCGTCCTGGCGGAGGATAGCGGCGATGCTGAAGAGCTTGTGGAACCCCCGTGTGCGGATCGCCCTGGTGCTCGCCGGCATGTTCGCCGCCAGCGCGTGCGGCGGTAGCTCGTGCGGCGGCTGCAGCTGCATGACGCCGATCCCCGGCGGCTACCCGCTCGACAAGCGCATCTCGGGCGCGGTGCAGGCGCGCGTCAGCCAGTCGGGCGTCGAGTTCCTCCAGAACAGCAGCTCCGACCTGGTCGGCTGCTTCATGGCGGGGGGGCTGGACTTCTGCATCCCGGAGTCGCAGAGCGACATCAACATCATCGGCATCGGCCTCGGCACGGCCACCGTCTGCCAGAGCTCCACCGGCAACCGGGACGCGAACGACATGTGCATCCCGGGCGGCCAGTGCGACATCCACATCGAGGTCAAGAGCATCAAGATCACGCCGCAGGCGAACCAGGACACCCTCGCCGTGGTGGTCCGGCTGCTGGTGTACGACACGGCCAAGAACGGCCACCCCGCGAGCGACCTCCCGGTGAAGGTGGAGACCTTCCTCAGCAGCACGACGTGCCACATCAGCCTCGACACCGAGCGGACCGGCCAGCCCACGGTCGGCTTCACGGCCAACATCAAGTTCTCGTTCGACGCCGCCACCGGGTACACCAAGATCGCCATCGCCGACGTCAACATCATCGATCTCGACGACGGCGACATCGACATCAACGGCACCCTCCTGTGCACCATCGCCAGCTGGTTCAAGGGCATGTTCATCGACTCGATGATCGGGAGCCTCCTCGACACGGTGACGAGCATGACCGACCAGCTCTGCCAGCAGTGCGCGAACCAGAGCGAGTGCCCGAACGGCACCACCTGCACCGGCGGGGTCTGCAAGTTCGCCGACGGGGCCTGCCTGCAGAGCCTCGGCATCGAGGGGCGCATCGACGTGGGCTCGCAGCTCGCGAGCTTCGCGCCCGGGATGCAGGCCTACCTCGACATCCTGGCGCGCGCCGGCGGCAGCGCCTGGGCCGGCAAGGTCAGCAACGCCAACGGCATCAACCTCGGGCTCTACGGCGGCGCCCGCTCCCCGACGCACAACGAGTGCGTGCCGGTGAAGACCCCGCCGGCCCTCGACCCGGTGGCGCCGGCGAACACCTTCACGGGCGCGTCACCCGGGCCGGTCCCGTTCCACGCGGGCATCGGCGTCCACGACTCGTTCCTGAACCACGCCGCCTTCGGCGCCTGGGAGGGTGGCGTGCTGTGCCTCGACATCGGCAGCGAGACGAGCGAGATGCTCAACGCCGGCACCTTCAGCATCCTGGTCCGCTCGCTCGGGGACCTCACGCACGGCGACAACGTGCCCATCAAGATGAGCATCCGACCGCAGAACCCGCCGGTCATCACCCTGGGCGAGGGGACCTTCAACGCCGACGGCTCCATCCTCGACCCGCTGATGAAGCTCTCCATGCAGGACTTCGCCATCGAGCTGATGGCGCTCATCGACGAGCGCTACGTACGGGTGCTGACCATCCACACCGATGTCGTGCTCCCGATGTCGCTGCGGATGAACGCCACGAGCCAGATCGAGATCGTGATGGGCGACGTGAAGTCGGCCTTCACCAACGTCCGGGTCACCGACACCGGCATGCTGTCGGACAACCCCGAGGACATCGCGGCCGCGCTCCCCGACGTGCTCGGGGTGGCCCTGCCGTTCCTGGCGAGCGCCTTCCCGGCCATCGACGTCCCGGCCGTCACCTGCACCGGCGACACGACCAAGGCGATCAAGCTGACCATCCCGTCCGGCGGCATCACGTCCGTCGAGAACAAGCGGTTCCTCGGCATCTTCACCAACCTCGCGTTCGGCCCGGCGGCGTCGCACTTCCGCGCCACGGCCACCGCCGAGGTGACCGCGGTCGACGTGCCCCCGACGGCGGCCTTCGCCCTCGGCCGCGGCTTCGACGCGCGGCGCGCCCCCGCCGCCACCGTGCGCTTCGGCGGCTTCGGCCTGGACGGCGCGGCGAGGGGGCTCGAGTGGACCTACCGCGTCGACGGCGGCTTCTGGTCCCCCTACCTGACGAGGCCCGAGGTCCGCATCGAGGGCGGCCCGCTCTGGCTGCAGGGACGCCACCAGGTCGAGGTGCGCGCCCGCCTGCGCGACGTGCCCGAGAGCGAGAGCGAGCCCGTGGTGGCCGAGATCCTGATCGATACGGTGGCCCCGACGCTCACGCTCGAGCGCCGCGGGCGGGTCGTCAAGCTCCTGGCCCGCGACCTGGTGACCCCGCCGGCGCGCCTCCAGTACTCGTGGCGCGTTCCGGGCGGAGAATTCTCCACCTGGTCGAGCGTCGCCGAGGCGCCGGCGGGCGAGCGGGGCCTCGAGGTCCGCGCGCGCGACGAGGCCGGCAACGTGACCGTGGCGGCGATCGACGCGGCCCCGAGCGCCGCGGCCGACACCCAGGTCGGCTGCGCCGCGGGCGGCACGGGGAGCGCCCTGCTCGGCCTGCTCTGCGCCGGGGGCATGCTCCGCTGGAGGCGCCGGCGCCGGGCCGCCACGGTGCTCTCGGCGTTGCTCCTCGTCGTGACCGTCGCTGCGACGCCCGGCTGCAACTGCGGCAGCAGCCCGCCCGCCCAGGACGACGCCGGCGAGGAGCCGGACCCCGTCTACTCGCAGGGCGCCATCGGCCGCTACGCGTCCTTGGCCGCCGCGCCCGACGGCACGCTCTACGTCACGGCCTACGAGGAGAAGTACGGCGACCTCGTGATCGGCACCATCGGCGCCTCCCCCGACTACCAGATCAAGTGGGAGATCATCGACGGCGTGCCGACCGACTCGCGCGTCAAGGGCGACCCCAACGGGTGGCGCTTCGGCATCAAGGAGACCGGGGCCAACGTCGGCTTCTACACGTCGCTGATCGTGGCTCCCGACGGCAAGCTCCGCGTGGCCTACCGCGAGGCCACCGCGGCCTACCGCGACGACCCCGCCGCGTACCAGCTCAAGTACGCCGTGAAGAGCAGCGACTCCTGCGACCGCTCGATCGATTGCTGGCAGCCCCACGTCGTCGACGCGAACGGGCTGGCCGGCTACTACGCCAACCTCACCTGGAGCGCCGAGGGCGTGCCGACCATCGCCTACCTGGCTCCGGGCCAGGTGGACGCGGCGACCGGCCGGGTCACCGCCGAGCTGCGGTTCGCGGTCGCGTCCAGCGCCGAGCCCGCGCAGGCGAGCGATTGGGCCATCACCGTCGTGGACAAGATCCGGGTCTCGTGCGCCGGCATGTGCAGCGCCACCCAGGCGTGCGTCGCTTCGACCTCGACATGCGCGACCGTGGACGCGACCGGCTGCGGCGCGACGTGCACCGCCGCGCAGGCGTGCGTGGCCGGCGCGTGCGTCGCCAAGGCCATCACCCCGTGCCCGGGCACCTGCGACAGCCCCAAGGTCTGCGTGACGGAGGAGAACGTGTGCGTCACCGGCGACCCGGCCGCCTGCACCACCGCGTGCTCGGACACCCAGGTGTGCCTGGCGGGCGCCTGCGTCGACGCCGTCCCCGCGCCCCAGGTCGTCGACATCCCCGTCGGCCTCGGCCACTGGGTCAAGACGGTGCGCGACAGCGTCGGGCGTCCGGTCCTGGTCTACTACGATCGGGTGAACGGCGACCTCAAGCGGGCGATGGTGATCGGGCCCGGCACCTGGAGCATCAAGGCCATCGACGCCGACGGCGACGTCGGCCAGTTCCCGTCGGCCCTCCTCGACGCCGCCGACAGCCTCCACGTCGCCTACACCGACGCGGCGAAGGGCCGGCTCCTCTACCTGAAGACCACCCTCTCCGACGGCGCGACGCCGACCAAGGAAGTGGTCGACGACGGCCGGCAGAACGCCGACGGCCCGCACAAGGTGGGCGCCGAAACCCAGCTCGCCATCGACTCGACGGCGCAGATCCACATCCTCTACCAGGACCAGCGGGTCTCGGCCCTGCTCCACGCGACCAAGGCGTCCGGGGCCACAGCCTGGACCACCGCCCCGCTGCGCCAGGACGCCAAGGCGGGCTTCGGGTTCTTCACGCGCCTGGTCCAGACCTCCAGTGGCTTCTACTTCGTCGACTACCGCTACGATCGCCTCGACACGCCGACCGGCGAGATCACCCAGGCCGAGGAGGCGGTGAAGGCCCGCGCCCACGGCGCCGCGTCCAAGGGGAACACCTTCGGCTGGCTCGAGGTCGGCTCGCTGTAGCTACCGGCAGCGCGACCAGCCGCACTCCCGACAGACGGCGCACGCCGCGCTGACCTCGACGGCCGCGTCGCAGTCGGGGCACCGCTCCTGCGGCCCCCTGGCCACCGTGGCGGCGTCGTCCCCGAACGAGAGCACCTGCTCGTCGCGGCTGCGGTCGCGGTAGACGGTCACGCCCTTGCACCCGAGCTCGTAGGCGAGCCGGTAGCTGCGCGCCACGTCGTCGGGCGTGGCGTCGCGGGGAAAGTTGATCGTCTTGCTGACGCTGTTGTGGACGTGTCGCTGGAAGGCGGCCTGCATGCGCACGTGCCACTCGGGGGCGATGTCGTAGGCGGTGACGAAGGTGCGCCGCACGTCCTCGGGCACCTCGGCGAGCCCCGCCACGCTCCCCACCCGGGCGATGCGGTGCATGAGCGCCTCCGAGTCGAAGCCGCGCGCCCGGGCCACCTCCCGGAAGGCGGGGTGCACCTCGGTGAGGAGGGTGCCGTCGAGCACGCGGCGCACGAAGGAGACGGCGTAGAGCGGCTCGATCCCCGAGGAGCAGCCGGCGATGATGCTGATGGTGCCCGTGGGCGCGACGGTGGTGGTGGTCGCGTTGCGCAGCGGCGGCGACCCGGCCGCGGCCCACCGGCTGGCGGCGAAGCCCGGGAACTCGCCGCGCTCCTCGGCCAGCGCCGCCGACGCGGCCCGCGAGGTGCACTCGACGAAGGCCATCACCTGGTCGGCCAGGGCGACCGCGGGCTCGCTGTCGTAGGGGATGCCGAGGGTCACCAGCAGGTCGGCGAAGCCCATCACGCCGAGGCCGATCTTGCGGTTGCGGCGGGTGATCGCCTCGATCTCGGGGAGCGGGTAGCGGTTGACGTCGATCACGTTGTCGAGGAAATGCACCCCGACCCGCACCGCGTCGCCGAGACGCTCCCAGTCGAGGCCGTCGCCCGGCGCGGCGGGCGCGACCTTGCCGTGCGCGAGGCGCGCCAGGTTCCCCCGCGCGAAGCGCGCCAGGTTCATCGACGCGAGGTTGCACGACTCGAACGGGAGGAGCGGCAGCTCGCCGCAGGGGTTGGTGCTCTCGATCAGCCCTGCCGCGGGGTGGGTCGCGTTGATGCGATCGATGAAGATCACGCCCGGCTCGCCGCCACGCCACGCGAGGCTCGCCATCAGGTCGAAGACCTTGCGCGCGGAGAGCCGCCGCACCTCCGCGCCCGTCCGCGGGTTGCGCAGCGGGTAGGTGCCGTCGGCGGCGAGGGCGGCCATGAACTCCTCGGTCAGGGCCACCGAGATGTTGAAGTTGCGCAGGCGGTCGGGCTGGAGCTTGACGGTGACGAAGTCGAGGATGTCCGGGTGGTCGATCCGCAGGATGCCCATGTTGGCGCCGCGGCGGGTGCCCCCCTGGCGGATGGCGTCGGTCGCGGCGTTGAAGACCTCCATGAACGAAACCGGGCCGGAGGCGACCCCGTGCGTGGAGGCCACCAGGTCGCCGGTGGGGCGCAGGCGGCTGAACGCGAACCCCGTCCCGCCGCCGCTCATCTGGATCATGGCGGCGCACTTGACCGCGTCGAAGATCCCCGGCATGGAGTCGGCCACCGGGAGCACGAAGCAGGCCGAGAGCTGCCCCAGCTCGCGGCCGGCGTTCATCAGGGTGGGCGAGTTGGGCATGAACTCGAGCCGCGTCATGAGGCGGTAGAACTCCGCCTCGGCCACGTCCCGATCCCGCCCGTAGCGGCTGTCGGCCGCGGCCACGGCGCGGGCCACGCGCCGGAACAGGTCCACGGGCCGCTCGTCCACGCGGCCCCGGGCGTCCTTCCGGAGGTAGCGCCGCTCCAGGACCGTGAGCGCGTTCAAGGTGAGCGGCAGGGCATCGCGCGTGGCGTCGCCGGCCGCGAGCACCTCGCCCGGGGGGGGCGCCGCGAGGGCCGCGGCCTCCGCGGCACCGAGCGCCGGATGCCGACGCCACTGCGCGAGATCCTCCGGCCGCAGACTCGAGGTCAGCGCGACCCGGTCCATGCAGGGATCGTATTGCTGAACATAGTTTCAGTCAAGCGATCAGAGCCCGCCGGGCCGTGATTCCGGCGGGATGCACCGACGGAGGTCTTCGCCCGTGGGTCGCATCCTCGGGTCGCATCGCTTGACGCCCGGACGCACGCGCGGGAAGATGCGGGCTCCCGGGAGCAGCGGCAGCCCGGCCCGCGCGGCGGCTGAGCCGCGGGGAGGGCGGCACGGTCGCGCCCGGACACGAACGACGGGGTCGATGGTAGAGGATCGCAGACAACATCCACGCTACGCGGTCGAGATCGAGGCCCGCGTGGTGGCGGACGGCGCCGAGTTCCGGGCCCAGACGCGCGACCTGTCGCGCAGCGGCATGTGCTTCGTCACGCCCGAGGCCGTGTCCGTCGGCATCCCCGTCGTGATCGAGGCCGCCCTCAGGTTCAGCGCCAACGCCTTCAGCGAGGCCCTGCCCCTGAGCGCGCGCGTGATGTGGTGCACCGCGGTGCACGACGGATACCAGGTGGGCGTCGCCTTCACGCGGCTCCACCCCCAGACCGTGGAGTACCTCGACCTGTTCCTCAAGTACCTGAAGGGCGAGATCGACGTCCGGAGCGGCGAGCCGATCATGGACGAAGAGGCGCCCGAGGACGATGGAGACAAGTTCGCATGAGCGAGAACCAAGGCACCGGACCGCGCGGCCCGGCGGCACCCCCCAGGCGGCCGCCGCCTCTCCCCCCTGCGGCCGGGGTGCAACGCCGGCAGCACGCCCGCTTCGACGTGAAGCTCTCCGCCGAGCTGACCGTCGGCGACGAGGTCTTCACGGCCACCACGCGCGACATCAGCGAGGGGGGCGTCGGCCTCGACCTCGACCGGTCCCTCCCCGAGGGGGGCGAGCTCGGCATCAACCTCTTCCTCGTCGTCGACGACGTGGAGGACGAGCGCACGCCGACGCTGAAGGTGCGCGGCTTCGTGGCGTGGTGCGCGGAGCGCGACGAGGGGGAGTGGGCGGCCGGCATCCGGTTCGCCGAGGTGGCCGCGAACCAGAAGCAGTGGCTCAAGCAGTTCCTCGAGTACGTGGCCAAGCAGTAGCCGCTAGACTTCGTCGTCTCCCGGCTCCACGGGCGGGGCGTCCGCGGCCGCCTCGCCGTCCTGCAGGCCCCGCAGGAAGTAG
Source organism: Deltaproteobacteria bacterium (assembly GCA_016218785.1). Classification (GTDB taxonomy): domain Bacteria; phylum Myxococcota_A; class Polyangia; order JACRCY01; family JACRCY01; genus JACRCY01. The sequence continues at coordinate 11,594 of JACRCY010000135.1, read as the reverse complement.
CGGTCGTAGAGCTTCTGGTAGCTGCTCCAGCCCCGCGGCTGCTCGCGCGCGAAGAGGCCGTGCAGGACGCCGAGCTGGCAGTCGAGCGAGTCGGCGTGGTGCACCACGAACGCCTCGACGGTCTTGGGCCGCTTCGGGGAGCCGAACTCGCGCTCGCCGTGGTGCGCGACGAGGACGTGGCGGAGGCGGGGCGCCAGGTCGGGCGGGAAGTCGGGGAGCGACCTCAGCTTCTCCTCCACCAGGGCGTCGCCGAGCACGATGTGCCCCAGGAGGCGGCCGATGTCGCTGTAGCCGAACCCGTGGTCCGAGGTCAGCTCGCGCGTCTTGCCGAGGTCGTGCAGGATGGCGCCGCACACGGCGAGGTCGCGGTCGATCAGGCCCGGCGCCTCGCGCGCGTAGTGCGCGCAGGCGACGTCGACGAGGCGGGCCACCGACAGGGTGTGCTGCAGGAGCCCCCCCACGAAGGCGTGGTGGATGGTCTTGGCCGCGGGCGAGCGCCGGAGCGCCTCGCCGAGCGCCGGGTCGTCGAGCACCGCGTCGAGCAGCGCCTTGAGCGGCGCGCTCTGCACCGTGGCCGCGAGCGCCCGCAGGTCGCGCCACATCTGGTCGACCGGCTGCGCGCTCGCCGGCATGAAGTCGGCGGGGTCGAGGCCCGCGCCGTCCACCCGCTCGACGTCCGCGAGGTGCAGCTGCACGCGCCCCTGGTAGAGGACGGCGATCCCCTCCACGCGCACGAGGTCCTGGTCGGCGAACTTCCGCGCCACCGCCTCGGCCTGGTCCCAGACGCGGGCCTCGAGCGCCCCGCTCCGATCGGACAGCGTCAGGCTCAGGTAGGCGCGCTCGTTGCGGCCGCGGGCGAGCGTCTTCTGGCTGCAGAGGTACACCCCGCGCACGCGGGATCTCTCGACCACGTCCTTGAGCAGCACATGGGGCTCCATGGCCCTGAGAGCCTAGCAGAAACCCGGGCCGGCCGGCGACGAGGAATCCCGGACCGTCGCCGTGATCGCGGCGCCTACCGCGGCGCGCACACCACGCCGGCGGGCAGGCCCGGGAGATCCCGACGCCGGTAGAGGGTGATGGGGAACCCGCGACCGTGGGTGAGCTGGGGGTCGACGATCTGCCGCTCGACCGCGAAGGACCGCCGGAGGGCCGGGCTGGAGGTCATCAGCTGCGCCGTGAAGTAGGAGCGCGGCGATGACACGAGGTAGCGCACGCGGTCGCGGCACGCCCGCTGAAGGAACGCCTCCTCCGTGAGCATCCCGGACGAGAACCGCTTGTAGTTGGTGTCGGCCTCGTCGGCGGCCACTCGCCGGCCGGCCTGGAGCGCGACGAGGGGCGCCAGCATGGAGGCACCGGTGACGGTCTCGTCGGCCGCGGTCCGCTCCCGGACGTGCCGGGCGACCTCGTCGACCGACGAGAACGTGAGCAGCTTGTTCCACAGGTAGTGGCGATACGCGGGGGTCCGCGCGCCCTTCACGCGCTGATCCGCGAAGTAGAGGGCGCGGCTCGCCGTGGCGAGCGCCCCGAGCGTGACCGGCTGGCGCCACTCGTAGCCGACCACCTCGCCGGCCTCGCGCGCCTCCTCCGGCCACAGGTGGCGGTTGAGCGCCTCGGCCATCGGCAGGTGGAGCGCAAAGAGCGCCGTCAGGAGGGCCGGCAGGCGGAGGTCGACCGGCCCGCGCGCCTCCCGCGCCAGGCGGAACGCGACCCAGAAGGGGTAGCCGGCCGCCAGCGCCACGAAGCACAGCATCGGCACCTGGTAGAAGTCGTACACCTCGCCCAGGGCCGCCCACTGGGCGAAGAAGCAGACGGCAGCGAGGAACCCCAGCCGGGCCAGGCCCGCCGGGGTCCCGGCCAGCAGGTCGCGCGGCGACAGGAACGACCGCCAGGCGGCCCGCGCGTCCGGCGACAGGCGGGCGTGGATCGCCTGCCCCACGAGGAGCCCGGCGGCGATGACGGCCGCCAGGTGCGCCGGGGCGTCCCAGTAGAGCGTCCGCCGGAGCACCTTCGACGTGACGTAGACCCCGAGGTTGTGGAGATAGGCGCCGACCATCGCGATCGGGTTGCCGCCCGCGAAGACCGACAGGCGCCCGTCCTTGGGCGGCTTGGCGAGGTGGTAGGCGAAGACCCCGTCGAAGAAGGCGCGGCCGCCGAGCAGCCCGAACACCAGGAGCAGTCCGCCGAAGACCGCGAGCCAGCCGACGAGGAAGCGGGCGAGCGCGCGCCGGGACGCGAAGCCGGTCGCGAGCGCGAGGGCGAGCACGCCGGCCAAGCCGTAGAGCCCCGCGCCGACCGCGAGGCCGGCCAGGCAGCCGGCCAGGAGGAACCGCCCGCGCACGGCCGCGAGGAGCGCGGCCAGCAGGAAGGCCGAGAGGAGGTTCTCCCCGTTCATGTCGGTGGAGCCCATCAGGACCTGGTAGGCGCCCAGGTGGAAGGCGAGCGCCGCCAGCGCGAAGCCGCGCGACGCGCGGCGCGCCGTCAGGTAGAGGAACAGGCCGGCCAGCCCCTGCGCGAGGGCCGGGATCGCCTTGGCCACCGGCAGGCTGAAGCCGAGCACCTTGAACACGAGGGCCGGCACCAGGAGATGGACCGGCGGGTGCGAGAAGAAGAAGTCCCGGTAGGGGACCGCCCCCTGGCTGACGCGCGCGGCCAGATAGAAGTAGACGTTCTCGTCGGTGCCCGAGGCGTGCAGCCCCGGCACCTTGAGCAGGACGTAGGTGCCGAAGATGGCCACGAGCGCCAGCGCCTCCAGCGTCGCCGGCAACCGGGCGGAGGCCGCCAGCCGGGCCACGCGCTCGCCGCCCCGCTCGGTGGCCTGGGGGAGCCACAGGGCGACCGCCAGGAGCAGGGCCAGCGGCCACCGCAGCGCCGCGGGCAGGAATGCGAATGGCCCGCCCGGGAGCGCCACGGCCAGCCACACCGCGACCGTGGCGGCCGAGATGGTGAGCGGACGCTTCACCGGGCCGGTTGTACCACACCCCACACCGGGTGGGGAGCGCCGTCACGCCGGTCGGCAGGGCGCCCGGGACGTCGACCGGCTTCGGCGGTCCCCCCGCTACACCGACCACTGCCAGCCCGCGGCAGGAATCCCCTGACCATCAGACTAACCGGCCGCGATCAGCAGGGAAACCCGTTGTTGGCTCAGAGGCGGAGTGCTATCATTTCCAGGCTTCCGGGAGCCGCAGCACTCGGGGTCGGGGTGCGGCGCCCATGACCGGGACATCGTCTGCCCCATCCGGACGGACGCCTGGCGGTTAATCGTGGTTCTCGTGCTCGCTGCGGGCACGGCGGGAGAGGGTTCATGTCGACGAAGAAGACCGTAGCGCTGACTGCGACGGTAGTCGTGCTGCTGGCGACTGCGGCGGTGCGGGGGCAGAGCATCCCCCCCGTGATGACCGCCAAGTCCCTGCCGCCCGCGACCGTGGCCCTGATCGACCCGGAGTCCGGGACGTCGTCCGGCGGCGGGTCGTCGGACATCAGGATCGCCGTCGGTGACGTCGTCCTCTTCCGGTTCAAGTACTTCACGTCGCCCAACAACGCCCTCCGCGGCATCGCCGGGTACCTTACCGAGTACGTGCCGCCGAACACCCAGGTGGTCGGCGTGCGCATCACCGACGCGAACGGGGTCACGATCCCGGCCAACTACCCCGGCCTGACGTACAACGGCACGGGCGGCGGCAAGGCCTCGTTCACGGTGGACTGCGGCGCGGGGAACTGCTCGAGGAACGGCGGCTCCCTGGCCCAGCTCTACGGTGACACGGGCATCTTCTGGACCGCGGATGCCTCGCTCGCCAAGGCCCCAGCCAATGCGTTCATCACCCTCACCAACGGCCTCTGGATCAACCCCGAGGCCGAGGACGCCAACGACGTCCTGGACCTGCTCGACGTGCCGAACCCGCAGAACGCCAACTCGTACGCCCACAACGCCTGGGACGCCCTCCAGGTCCAGGCCTTCGGCACCAAGAACGCCGACGGCAACGGGGGGAACACCCCACAGTGGTATGGCTCGCCGGTCGCCGGCAACGGCGCCTGGTACACGTATGACGCCACCCTGAACGGCGCCCAGATCGAGTTCACCAACCACGTGGGCCCCTGGCTCCGCGTGATCTACCCGAGCAGCACCATCGGGTCCGGCGGCTACATCGGGGTCACCGGAGAGCTCGACCGCGCGCTCCGGGCGATCGACTTCGCCGAGATGCCCGAGAACCCGCCGTGGGACTACGTCACGCCCGCCTTCCCCCGGACGGCCAAGGCGGTGCGCTTCGCCGTGGGCGAGCTGCGCGCCGGCGAGCCCGGCTACGTCGAGGTGGCGCTCAAGGTCACGGCGCTGCCGCTCGACCCGGGCTTCGACGCCACCTACGGCAACATCGACTGCGGCGAGATCTTCGGCGGGAACGTCGCCAAGACCATGGGCGGCTCCGGCAGCCGCGGCACCAAGAACGCCTGGCCGAGCTTCGTGCCCTCGCCCGCGTGCGTCTACCTGAACCTCCTCTTCGACATCGACGTCAACAAGTACCGCATCGGCACCGGCGAGTACGTGACGTACAGCCTCAAGGCCAAGAACCTGTCGCTGAACCCGGAGACCAACGTCTGCATCCGCTTCCGTTGGGCCACGGGCAGCATGGTCACGCTGCCCCCCGGCGGATCGACGACGCCGCCGGCCGGATGCCCCGCCTGCCCCGGCGGCACTAGCTGCGTGTACTGGAAGCCGGGGACCATGGCCCCGTCGCAGGAGTGGCCGTCCACCGGCAACGTCATGAACATGCTCTTCGACCCGTCGGGCGGCGGCCACATGGCCACGGTCATGTACGCCGACTACTTCTCCACCCGCGTCCCGGGCGGCTTCATGACCCAGGCCGTGACGATCATCTCCCCGATCGCCTACATCAAGGCGAGCCTCGCGTCGACGGGGCAGGTGAACCCCGGCCAGAACGCCACGCTCACCGGCACCATCAGGAACGACGGCGCGGGCACGGGAGCCTTCAAGCAGCTCTCGCTGTGGTTCCCCGAGGCCAACTGGGAAATCGTCACCGGGGGCTCCACCCTCACCAACTGCCACAAGATCACGCCGCCCTCGGGCTACACGTGGAACCGCTGGATCTGCGACTTCGTGGACACCTCGTTCGCCCCGGGCGAGCAACAGGCCCTCAACCTCACCATCAAGGTGCCGGCGGGCGCGCAGAGCCCCAAGCTCCACCCCATCGACCTGCAGATCTGGGCCTTCGACAACGGCAACGGCGGCGACTACGACACGCTGTTCCACGAGGCGGTCATCCAGGCGGTCGGCCGGCCACGCACCGACCCACCGGTGGTCGGCGTGCCGTCGGACCCGCCGGTGGTCGGCGACACCTGCGGCCTGTCCTCGTCGGCGCCCTCGATCACGGGCACGGCCGAGCCGGGCGCGCTCATCAAGCTCTTCTTCAACGGCGTCCAGTACGGCGGCGGGACCGCCGTCTTCGCCGACGGCGCGGGCAACTGGACCTACCCGGCGACCGCCTGGGCCGCGGACTTCGGCCAGCTCTACGGCGGGGTCGAGGTCCGCGCCACGGCCACGGTCACGGCCACCAAGCTCGAGAGCCCGCTCTCCGTGGTCGTCTGCTTCCCGCGGCCGACCAGGCAGTGCTCCGACGGCCTCGACAACGACGGCGACGGCAAGACCGACTTCCCGGACGACCCCGGGTGCCTCACGCCCACCGACAACGACGAGACCGACGTGGCCGAGTGCGCCGACAACGTGGACAACGACGGCAACGGCACGGAGGACTTCCCGGCCGACACCGGCTGCTCGTCGGCGGCCGACCCGCTCGAGCAGACGGTCCCGCCGGGCGCGCCCGCGTGCTCCGACGGCATCGACAACGACCTCGACGGCCTCACCGACTACCCGGCCGACCCCGGCTGCCACTCGCCGAACGACCCGAGCGAGGTCGACGTCATCCCGCCGGGCGACGACAACGTCCCCGCCCGCCTGCTGCTGGTCTTCGACACCTCCGGCTCCATGAACTGGAACACGTGCAGCGGCAACACCAACACCTTCACCGGCGGCGACGGCTCGAACGAGTGCCCCGGGAGCCCCGTGGACTGCGGCGTCTGCAACGGCAGCACGTGCGCCAACCTGGTGGCCGACGACAGCCGCATGTTCAAGGTCAAGAAGGGCGTGTCGGACGCGGTCGCGGCCTTCGGCGAGGTGGAGTGGGGCCTGATGCGCTACCACCAGCGGCCCACGGCGTTCGCGTGCCCCGGCAGCAACGCGAGCCTCGGCTCGGGCGGCTGGCAGGGCGGCGGCGCCGCGCCGTGCGGCGAGTTCAACTCGGGCGACCTCATCGTCAGCTTCGCCTCCTACAATGCCTACGACCTCGTCCAGTGGCTGGACAACGGCTCGAACTGGCCCAACCCGGGCTCCGCGTGGCGCGGCTACGACTTCGAGCTGCGCGGCACGGGCACGACGCCCATCGCCGGCGCCTTCAAGTCGGCGCTCGCCAAGCTCGACGAGGTCAAGGCCGCCGACCCGAAGCAGGCCTGCCGCCCGTACCGCGTCATCCTCGTCAGCGACGGCAAGGAGAGCTGCGGCGGCGTGATGTACAACGGGCAGGTCCGCACGCCCGAGTACATGGCCGGCGTCCTCCGCGCCGCCGGCTACATCACCTACGTCATCGGCTTCGCCACGCCCGACGCGGACGCCATCGCGAACCTGAACGCGATCGCCGCGGCGGGCCGCGTGGGCGGCACCGCCATCTTCGTCGACAACGAGGCGCAGCTCTCGGTCGAGCTGCAGCGCATCGTCAGCGAGACCGTGCTCCGCGAGATCTGCGACGGCCTCGACAACAACTGCAACACCTTCGTCGACGAGACCTGGCCCGACAAGGTGGCCGCGAAGGCGTGCAGCGTGGGCGTGGGCGCCTGCCAGAAATCCGGCCACTGGATCTGCGCGCCGGCGGCGGTCGACCCCACGCGCTCCAGCATCTGCTGCGGCACCGGCGACCCCAACGGCGGCGGGACCTGCCTCGACCCGAACTCGGGCAGCAGCCCCGAGGTCTGCGACGGCCTCGACAACGACTGCGACGGCATGGTCGACGACGGCATCCTGTGCGGCATCGAGGTCTGCAACGGCTTCGACGACGACGGCGACGGCCAGACCGACGAGCACCCTTGCGGCGACTGGAAGACCTGCCCGCTCCCGGGCGAGTACCAGGACTGCGGCATCAGCCTGGGCGCGTGCACCCCGGGCAAGACGAAGTGCGTGAGCGGCCAGATGACCTGCGACTTCTCCGCCCCGGGGCAGCACGAGCCCGTGGAGGAGACCTGCGACTGCGTGGACAACAACTGCAACGGCGTGGTCGACGAGGGCATCGCGAAGGAGTGCTACACCGCCGCCCCCCTCGGCTGCACCCTGCAGCCCGACCAGAGCTACAGCTGCGCGGGCGTGTGCCGGCCGGGCATCCAGGTCTGCTCGACGGTGCCCGGGCCGGGCTGCGTGCCCGACGTGTGGTCCAACCCCTCGTGCGCGGGCCAGATCGTGCCCTCGACCGAGGTGTGCAACGGGCTCGATGACAACTGCAACGGCGTGGTCGACGACGGCATCGCGCCGCGGGCGTACTACACGGGGCCGATCGCGACCCGCAACGTCGGCGAGTGCAAGGACGGCACCGAGGTCTGCAGCGGGGGCGGCTGGGTCGTCTCGGTGACGCAGGCGCTGCCGGGCGCCGAGGTCTGCGACAACCTGGACAACGACTGCAACGGCCAGACCGACGACAACCTGACCCGGCCCTGCTACCCGCCCGCCACGGCGGGCTGCGACATCAACACCGGCGTCTGTGTCGGTGCGTGCCGTCTGGGCCTCGAGACCTGCGTGGCCGGCAGCTGGGGCACGTGCGTCGGGGTGGTCACGCCGTCCGCCGAGGTGTGCGACGGCATCGACAACGACTGCGACGGCGGGGTCGACGAGAACCTGACCCGGACCTACTACACGGGCCCGGCCGGGACCGCCGGCCACGGCGAGTGCCACGACGGTACCGAGGTGTGCGTGGCCGGGACCTGGAGCCGCAACCCGGCGACGCCGGGGGTCGTGCTCGAGGCGAAGCCGAGCCCCGAGGTCTGCGACAACAAGGACAACGACTGCGACGATCAGACCGACGAGGACCTGACCCGCCCCTACTACGACTACCCGTCCGACCCCGGCACCCGCAACGTGGGCGCGTGCCGCGACGGGACCGAGACCTGCCAGGCGGGCAGCTGGGTCGTGACCACCCCGCAGGTGACGCCGGTGGCCGAGGTCTGCAACGGCATCGACGACAACTGCAACGGCCAGGTCGACGACGGTCTCTCCCGAAGCTACTACACCGGGCCCGCCGGCACTTCCGGCGTCGGCCTGTGCCACGACGGCACCGAGGTGTGCGCCTCGGGCGTGTGGAGCCGCGACCCGGCCACGCCGGGGGTGGTGGTCGAGGTCCGGCCCACCCCGGAGGCCTGCGACAACCAGGACAACGACTGCGACAGCCAGACCGACGAGGACCTGACGCGGACCTACTACACCGGCCCGGGCGGCACGCGCAACGTGGGCGAGTGCCGCGACGGGGTCGAGACCTGCCAGACCGGGGGCTGGGTCATCACCACGCCCGAGATCCTGCCGGCGGCGCAGGAGGTGTGCAACGGGCTCGACGACAACTGCAACGGCCAGATCGACGAGGGCCTCACGCGCTCCTACTACAACGGACCGGCCGGGACCCTGGGCCAGGGCATCTGCACGGCGGGCACCGAGACCTGCATCGTGGGCAACTGGACCGTGACCACGCCGGCGGTGGTGCCGCGCCCCGAGGACTGCAACGGCATCGACGACGACTGCGACGGCGTGGCCGACGACGGCCTGACGGGCGTGCCGTGCTACCCCGCCGCCACGGTCGGCTGCAACGTGACCCTGGGGGTGTGCGTGGGCACCTGCGCGCTGGGCACGAAGGACTGCGGCGGCGGGACCTGGGGCGCGTGCCAGAACGCGGTGACCCCGGTGGCCGAGGTGTGCGACGGCCTCGACAACGACTGCGACGGCCAGGTCGACGAGGACCTGGTGCGCGACTACTACACGGGGCCGGGCGGGACCGCCGGCAACGGGCTGTGCCACCAGGGGCAGGAGACCTGCCACCTGGGCACCTGGGAGGTGACGACCCCGCAGGTCGTCCCGGTCCCCGAGGTCTGCGACCTCCTGGACAACGACTGCGACGGGGTCACCGACAACGGCCTCGACGCGGTCCCCTGCTACACCGGCCCCTACGGCTGCAACCTCCAGACGGGGCTGTGCATCGGCGCCTGCACCTTCGGCACCAAGACGTGCGTCAACGGCGCGTTCGGCGACTGCGACAACCAGATCGTCCCGACGGCCGAGGTGTGCAACGGGCTCGACGACGACTGCGACGGCCAGATCGACGAAGGGCTGGCGCGCGACTACTACACCGGCCCGGCGAATACTGACGGGGTGGGCCCCTGCCACCACGGGGTCGAGGCGTGCAGCGACGGGCAGTGGCTCGTCACCACGCAGCAGGTGGTGCCGGCGCCCGAGCAGTGCAACGCGATCGACGACGACTGCAACGGCACGACGGACGACGGGCTGATCGACAACCGCTGCTACGACGGCGGCGCCGAGTGCGACGTGGTGACGGCCAGCTGCCTCGGCCAGTGCCGCGTGGGCCTGCGCGCCTGCGAGAACGGCGCGTGGAGCCCGACGTGCGTGGGGCAGCAGCTGCCGGTGGCCGAGGAATGCAACTGCCTGGACGACAACTGCGACGGGCAGGTCGACAACCCGCCGACGGGGCAGGAGCTGCCCGGGGTGGGCATCGCCTGCACCACGCCCGGCGGCTGCAACGGCGTGACGGTGTGCGACCCGCTGCGGTGCGCGGTGGTGTGCAAGCCGACGAGCGGCGGGCTGACCGAGCTGTGCAACGGGGTGGACGACGACTGCGACGGGCAGGTCGACGAGCCGCCGGGCCCGACCGAGCCGCCGCTGTGCGACGTGAACGGCAAGTGCGCGGGGGCCACCACGACGTGCCTGCCGCCGTTCCCGCAGCAGGGGTGGGACTACGTGTGCGCGGCCGGGCACAACGAGTGCATCGAGGGGAGCATCCAGTGCGTCGGCTTCGTGCTGCCGGAGACGGAGATCTGCGACGGCATCGACAACGACTGCGACGGGGTCATCGACAACGGCGACCTCTGCGACCCGGGCAGCGTCTGCTACAACGGCGAGTGCGTCCAGCCCTGCAAGAACGACGAGTTCCCCTGCCCGTCCGGTCGCGTCTGCATGGCGGGCCCCGACCTCGGGGCCCGGCAGACGTGTGCCAACCCGGGGATCGACGAGTGCTACTGCATCCCGTCGATCTGCGTGGGGGTCGAGTGCGATCCCGGATGGCTCTGCCGCGAGCACGACGGCAACTGCCACAGCCTGTGCGAGAACGTGACGTGCGACCCGAACCAGGAGTGCCGGTTCGGCCAGTGCGTCGACTGCAACGTCATCGGCTGCCCGACCGGCCAGCTCTGCGCCGGCGGCGTGTGCGTGGACGACCCCTGCTATCCGAAGGAGTGCTCGACGGAGGCGCCCTGTGCGACGGGCTTCGACTGCGTCGATGGGCATTGCCAGTGTGCCGGCACCAGGAACTGCGTCGCCGGGGAGTGCATCGGCTCGTGCGAGAACGGCTGCGGCCCGGGCCAGGTCTGCAAGGACGGGGAGTGCGTGGACGACCCGTGCGCCGGCGTGACCTGCTCCGGCGTCCAGGTCTGCAGCCCGGAGACGGGCGAGTGCGTGTCGAACCCGTGCATCGGCGTCACCTGCGCGGTGGGCTCGGTCTGCTCGACCAGGACCGGTCAGTGCGGCACCGACCCGTGCCTGACGACGATCTGCAGCGACTGCCAGGCGTGCGTGGCCGACGTCTACAACATGACGGCCACCTGCGAGTGGACCAACGTCTGCACCTCCACCAAGATCTACGCGGCGGGCGGCTGCGCCGTCGCGCAGGGCCCGTCGGGCACGCCGGTGTGGCCGATGGCCCTGCTGCTGGGGGCCCTCGCGCTGCTCGGCGCGCGGCGGCGCCGGTCGGCGTCGGGGCGGGCGGGCCGCCGGTTCTTTCTGGCGACCCTGGCCGTGGCGGCGCTCTCCCTGGCCGCCTGCGAGATCCGCCCCTGGGAGCTGAAGCCGGACGGCGGGATGACGTCGATCGACGGGCCGAAGGATGACGACGACGGCGGCGGCAGCGCGCAGAAGGACGCCGAGCCGAAGACCGACCTGAACACCGACACCGAGGTCTGCATCCCCATCCCGGAGACGTGCAACGGCCGCGACGACGACTGCAACGGCGTGGTCGACGACGTCGACCCGGACAAGCTCCTCAACGACCCCAACAACTGCGGCTCCTGCGGGAACTCCTGCGACCTCCCCCACACCGTCGGCACGTGCGAGAACGGCCAGTGCGTGTTCACCTGCTTCCCCGGCTGGGTCGACACCAACGGCGACCTGGGGCAGGGCATGGAGGGGGGCTCCAACGGCTGCGAGTGCTTCCAGACCAACGGCGGGGTCGAGGCCTGCGACGGCGTCGACAACGACTGCGACGGCGTGACCG
>JACRCY010000129.1 GCA_016218785.1 Deltaproteobacteria bacterium | reverse complement strand
CGGCCGCCAGCGCGGCGGGGACGCTCGCCGGCACCGGGGCGGGCATCGTCGTCCGCGCCGACGCCGGCGCGCCGGTCGGAGCCGAGGCGGGCGCCGGGGACGGCCCGGCCGCCAGGCGCGGATCCCTGCCGTTGCCGTTCTCGGTCGCGGCGGGCGGGAGCCAGCGCCAGAGCGCCACGCTCCCCCCGACGAGGGCCAGGAGCAACACCACTGCCGCCACCGTGCGGCCGCGACGCGCGCCAGTGGAGGGCTCCGCTCCGGGCTCCCTGGCGGCGGCGCGGTCGGTCGAAGGCGACGCGGCGACCGCAGCCGGCGAGTCGGCCGCAGGCGACGGCGCCGCGGCCACCGCCGTGAACGTCGCCAGCCCCTCGTCCGTGGCCTCCAGGCGCAGCTCCTGCTCGACGAGGCGGTCGAGCGCCACGATCGGCAGCGGGACCTCGTAGGGGAAGCGCCCCTTCATGAACACCGAGAGGTCGGTCGCCGTGGCGCGCGCCGGGTGGCCGCCGGCGAACGCCTCGAGCGCCCGCAGCAGGTCGGCGGCGCTGGCGAACCGGTCCTCCGGGCGCCGGGCCAGGCATCGCGTGACGATGGCCAAGACATCCTCGGGCAGCGGCTCCCCCGCGCGTCGCGGCGGCGCGATCTCCGCGCGCCTGACGCGCTCCAGGATCTCGAGGGCGCCGCCGCCGGCGAACGGGTGCTCGCCCGTGAACAGCACGTGCAGCAGCACGCCGAAGGAGAAGATGTCGGAGCGCTGGTCGACGGGCATGCCCGACGCCTGCTCCGGTGACATGTACGCGACCTTGCCCTTGAGCGCGCCCGCCTCGGTCTGACAGTCGTCGCCCAAGACCTTGGCGATGCCGAAGTCGGCCAGCTTCACCTCCCCCTCGAAGGAGAGGAGCACGTTGGCCGGCGAGATGTCGCGGTGCACCAGGCCGAGCGGGTGCCCGTCGGCGCCCTTGCGGCGGTGGGCGTAGTCGAGCGCCCGCGCCACGTCCACGGCCACCAGCAGCGCGAGGTCGAGCGGCAGGAGCGTGCCCGCGGCGGCGAGCGTGTCGAGCACCTGCCGCAGGTCGCGCCCCCGCACCGACTCGAGCGTCAGGAAGTACTCGCCGTCCACCCGGCCGAAGTCGAGGACCTGGACGATGTTGGCGTGCGACAGCGTCGCCGCCACGCGCGCCTCCTCGACGAACATCGCGCCGAAGCGGGGATCCCCCGCGAGCTCCGGCCGGATGCGCTTGAGCACGACCTCCTTCTCGAACCCCCCCTCGCCGACCGCGATCGCCCGGTAGACCTCGGCCATGCCGCCCGACGCGATGCGGTGGACGATGCGGTAGCGCCCGAACGTGATCACCGCGGGGAGCGTAGCATCACCGCCCCACCTCGAGCAAAAGCCAGCCCGTCACCTCTCGCTCACGTTGTCGCCGGCTCCCACCGCCTGCTAGTATGGCGTCCGCCGTGCGCGCCCTCTCCGCCGTCGTGGTGCTGCTGACAACGGTGGCCGTCCGCGCCGAACGGCCCGCCGTCGCGCCCGCCGAGCGCGGCCCGGCGCCCGGGCCGCAGGGCCCCGTCATCCTGGTGGTGGTCCGCGGCGGACCCGGGCCCCAGCGCGCCGCCCTCGCGGCGCTCTGCGGCCGACACGGCCGCGTGGTGTTCGACGACGACGCCCCGCGCACGACCGGCCAGGACCAGGGCGAGGCCGACGCCGCCCGGCTGCGCGACCGGGCCCGGACCGCGGTGCAGCGCGCGCGTACCCTCTACCACGAGGCCCGGCCCGAGGAGGCGGCGGCGACGGCGCGGGCGGTGCTCGCCGAGGCGGCCGAGCCGCTCGCCTACGCGGGCGCGGTGGCCGAGCTGCGCGATCTGCACTTCTGGCTCGCGGTGAGCCTCGCCAAGCTCGGCCGCGCCGACGACGCGCGCCTGGCCTTCGAGCGCGCCGCCGACCTCGGCCTCGCCCCGCCCGAGCCGGGCCTCCTCCCTCCGGAGGTCGCCTCCGCCCTCGACGCCGGGCTCAAGGCCGCGGCGCAGCGCCCGCGGGGCCGCCTCAAGGTGCAGAGCGTGCCGGCGGGCGCCTCGGTCACGGTCGACGGCCGCGGCGTGGGGCGCGCGCCCCTCGACCTCACCCTCCCGGCCGGCGAGCACTTCGTCGGCGCCACCCGCTTCGGCTCCCAGCCCACCGTGCGCAAGGTGCGCGTGGCGGGCGACGCCCAGACCCTCCTCGAGATCGCGCTCGAGCCGGCCACGCCGTCGATCCTGGGCCGCCAGCTCGCGGCCCTGCGGAGCCGCGGCCCCCTCGACCTCGACGACGCCGACGTCGTGGCGGCCCTGGCCCGGCTCGCCTTGGCCGACGAGGTGATCACGGTGACGCGTCACGTGGACGAGGGGCGCACGCGCCTGGCCGCCGCCCGCTGGAGCCGCGACCCGCGTCGCCTCGCCCGCGCCGAGGTGGTGCTGCCCGCCGCTCCCGCGGCCGCGCGTGAGGCGGTGATGGGCCTGGAGTCGACCCTGTGGCCCCCACCGCCCGCGCCGCCGCCCCCTCCGGCACCGAAGCCGATCTGGAAGCGATGGTGGGTGTGGACGATCGCCGCCGGCGTGGCGGCCGCGGCCGCCGCCGGCATCGGCTGGGCCGCGACGCGGCCCGACACGCTCAGGATCGTCGTCAAGTGATCCGTTGGTCCGCGGTAGCACAGGAGTGCTGTGGAGCAGCAGGTTGCAGTTGGGGAGTACGGATTGGGGGACGAGGGAGGTAGGTGGGGGCGACCCCACGGACGAACAGGCTACTGGACCTCGGTCTCGCTCGGCTCGATGGGATCGGCCGGGCAGGCCTCCTGCCACGTGCCCAGGTAGAAGCCGACCTTGCGCGGCTCGAGGATGGGCGGCTCGAAGTAGATGCCCTTCACGCGCCCCTTGAGCTGCAGCTCGCGGTCGAGCCAGTGCCCGTGGAGCGCGCCGTCGCCGTAGCGGCCCGCCAGCAGGCCGTGGAACTCGCCGCCGCCGCCGATCCACTTGCCGAAGAAGACGTGGTCGCCGTTGTCCCGCGCGCCGAAGAGACCGCGCATGTGGCCACGCAGCTCGCCGTCCGCGCTGACCCAGCGACCGCGGAACACTCCGCCGATGGCGAGTCGCTTGTTCCAGCGGCCGACCATGTAGCCGTGAGGGCACCCGCCCGCCTTCTCCACCTTGGCCGCGGCCCAGGCCAGCGCGTCGTCGGTGCCGGGGATGTCGACGATACCGTAGGTCAGGTCGAGCTCCGCGACGGTCTTGGCGATGGTCTGCCCCGCGGCGGTCAGGGTCACCGTGGCGTCCGCGGGCGCGGCGATCTTGACGAGCAGCCCGTCGACCCCGCCGTAGATGGTCGACTTCCACTCGAGGAGCTTGCGGTCGGTGCGCGGCAGCACCCCGTCACCCTGCACGGCCTCCATGCGCACCTTGCGCACCACGACCATGCCGCCCGCGGTGACGCTCAGGGTGCCCGAGAAGTCCTGCGGGTTCGCGACGTCGAGCGTCCCGTCGATGCTGTCGCGCTTGAGCTTGCCCCACGCCAGGAGCAGGTAGTGGATCGTGGGCGCCTTCTGCTCCTCGGTGACGTAGCTGGGGTCGGCGGCGATGGTGTCATCGACCACGGGGTCGGCCGCGGAAGCGGCCATGGCGCCGAAGACGGCGGGCTCCCCGAACTGAGGCTCCTCGTCCTCGGTGGTGAGGCCGGCATAGGCCTCGTTGATGGTCTCGGGGTCCAGGCCACCCTGCTGACGGCACCCCCCGAAGAGGGCCGCGACGAGCACTGCCAGTCCCAGCGACATCAGGCGTTTCATGACGAGCCTCCTTGAGTTCCCAGACGACCGCCAGCAATGCAGCCCGGGTGCCAGGCAGGAGGCCTCGTGTTTTCGGTGGGTTGGGGCGCCGGACACCCGGCCTGTGGGGAGGACCCTGCAGGGCCAGCCAGACCGATCGTAGGGTCCGCCCTACATTCCGCAGCCGCTGTGCGCGCACCGTCGCCTCACGGGAACAGGGCCACGAAGTCGCTGCTCCCGCAGTAGATGTCGAAGACCGTCCCGGCCTCGCTGGTCGCGCTCGCCGGATCGTGGCATAGGAGGTAGAGCGCGAGCGTCGGGGGTGACACGGACTCGTCCAGGTGTCCGGGGAGCGACGGCGTGATGCCGCACAGGACGAGGCTGTCGCCGGTGCGCGTCGCGCTGTCGTAGCCGAGGAGGCGCACGAAGACGCTGGTCTCCGGATCGGTGGAGAGCCCCTCGGCGATCGGGCTCAGGCCCCGCAGGAAGGCGCTCAGCTGGGCGTCGCTCCCGACCGCCGGCGCGTCGTGGCACGTGGCCTCCATCACGACGGTCCCGGCGTGGAGCGTGTAGACCTGGACGCACAGCGCCGCGAGGGCCCGGTCGTACGGGGCGGGACAGTCGAGCGCCGGCAGGTCGAGCTTGGCCCAATGGCTCTGGTCGAGGCCGTCGGCCGCCTCGGTGGCCGAGTGGAGCTCGAGGGCCACGTCGTGGACCTTTGCGCAGCCGGCCGTGGCAGCCAGCCCCGCCGCGAGGACCGCGGCGCCGAGCGCGGCGCGAAGACCGGTGGTGGCGGGTGAGCGTCGCACGCGGCCAGCATAGCGCAGCGCCGGAGGCGCGACTACGCGGGAGTTTCGGGGTACCATGACGAACGAGATGGTTCCCGCGCGCATCCTCTTCCTCATCGACGAGCTGGAGACCTGGGGCGGCGCCGAGCGTCACCTCTACGAGCTGTGCCGCTCCCTCGACCGGGCCCAGTTCCTGCCCGAGATCGCGGTCCTGCACGGAGCCCGCCAGGTGGAGCGGTTCCGCGGCGTCGGGCTCCCGGTGCACGAGCTGGACGTCACCCGGATCTACGGCGCCACCGGCATCCGCGCGCTCATGCGCCTGACGTCCCACCTGCTCCGGTCCGAGACCCGCCTCCTCGTGACCTACCACACCGCCGCCGATCTCCTCGGCCCGCTCGGCGCCGCGGCCGCCGGGGTCCCCGCCCTCTCCAGCCGCCGCGACGTCGGCTTCACCAAAAAGCCGTCGCACGTCAAGGCGCAGCGTCGGGTCAACCGCGGGGTGGCGGCGATCATCGCGGTCGCGGACGCGGTGCGGCGTGCCGTGATCGAGTCCGAGGGCTACCCGGCGAGCCGCATCCACGTCATCCACAACGGGGTCGACACCGATCGGTACGCGCCCCGCCCCTCGCCGCTGCGCGCCGAGCTCGGCATCGGCCCGGACGAGGTGCTCGTGGGCACGCTCGCCAACTTCGACCCCGTCAAGGGGTACGACGTCCTCGCGCCGGCCGTGGAGCGGCTGCGGGCTCGCGTCCCGGCCCGCGTGGTGTTGTTCGGCGAGGGACCGCTCCTCGACGAGATGCGCCGCCGGCTCGCGCCCCTCGGCGGGCGGGTGCTGCTCCCCGGCGCGCGACGCGACGTGGAGCACATCCTGTGGGCGCTCGACGTCTTCGTCCTCGCGTCGCACACCGAGGGGCTGTCCAACGCGATCCTCGAGGCCCTGGCCGCGGGCCGCACCATCTGCGCGACGCGCGTCGGCGGCAACCCGGAGCTGATCGACGAGGGCAGCGGCGTGCTGGTGCCGCCCGGCCAGCCCGCGGCGCTGGCCGAGGCGCTCGAGGCGCTCTGCCGCGACCCCGGGCGCCGCCTCGCGCTCGGCGCCGCGGCCCGCGCGCGCGCCGTGGCCAGCTTCTCCCACGCCGGCATGGTCCGGCGCTACGAGGAGGTCTTCCACCTGGCGATCGAGGAGGCACCCGGGCGCACCACGCGGCGCCTGGCCAAGCAGGCCGTGGCGCACGCCTGGTCGGGCGCCGCGCCCGCGCGGCGCGTGTCCCGCCGCGCGGCGTGGCTGGCGCGCTGCTACCACCGCGTCACCCCGACGGTGTCCGGGTGGGACCCGGCGCTGACGGTCTCGGCCGACACGTTCCGCCGTCAGCTGCGGGCGCTGGCCGAGGACTACGATCTCGTGACCTGCGGCCAGCTCCAGCGCGCGCTCGCCGCGGGCGAGCGCCGTCGTCTGTGCGCGGTCAGCTTCGACGACGGCTACGCCGACAACCTCGAGGTGGCCCTGCCGATCCTGCAGGAGGCCTCGGCGCCGTGGACCATCTTCGTCGCGACCGACCCCGTGGACCGCGGCGTGGCCCTGTGGTTCGAGCGCCTCGCGGTGCTGCTGCGGCGACACCTGGGCTGCCCCGACTTCGCCCGCGTCTGCGCGGAGCACGCGCCGCTGCGCGCGCTCCCGGCCCTCGTCGCCGGGGCCGCCACGCCGCGGGAGGCGGTCCGGCTCGCCGTGGCCGCGCTCAAGGACCTCCCGACCCACGTCCGCGAGGAGACGGAGGCGTGGCTGGTGGCCGAATACGGACCGCCCGAGGCCGCCGCCCTCCCCCGCTTCCTGGACTGGGACGGCGTGCGCCGCCTGGACGCGGCCGGCGCCGAGATCGGCGGGCACACGCTCAGCCACCCCATCCTGCCGCGCACGAAGGCGGCGCGTGCCCGCGAGGAGATCGCCGAGGGGCGCGCCCGCCTCGAGGCCGCTCTCGGCCATGCCGTCGCGGGCTTCGCCTACCCCAACGGCGACCACGACTCGGTCGCGGTCCGTCTGGTGCGCGAGGCCGGCTTCTCGTGGGCCTTCACCGCCGCGCCCGGGCCCTGGGACGGCGACCCCTTCCGCATCCCGCGGCGCGTGGTGGCCGAGCAGGCCTCCCGCGGCTACGTCGCCCCCTTCTCGGCGGCGGCGTTCCTCGCCGAGGTCGAGGGGGCGTACGATCGGCTGCGCCGTTGACATGGGAACCCTAGGAGGGTTCCCATGCCCTCCCGCGCTGGACCCCGCCGGGCGGAGCCCGTCGGGGTTCAACGCGACCAACGCGCGGCCGGGGCCGTCAGCCGCGGCGCCGCAGCACGGCCGCGAAGAAGCCGTCGGTCCCGTGGCGGTGCGGGTAGAGCCGCAGGCAGGTGCCGTCGCCCAGCTCCAGCGCCCGCGCCGCGCCCAGGATCTCCTTCAAGAGCACGCGCTCGAACGCGGGGTGGGCCGCGAGGAAGGCCTCGACCACGTCGTCGTTCTCGCTGCGCAGGACCGTGCAGGTGGCGTAGACCAGCCGCCCTCCGGGCGCACACAGCCCGGCGTACTGCTCGAGGATCCCCAGCTGCCGCGCGGGCAGCTCCGCCACCGAGTCGGGGGTGAGGCGCCAGCGCGCCTCGGGGTTGCGCCGCAGCACGCCCAGGCCCGAGCATGGGGCGTCGCACAGCACCCGGTCGGCGCGGCCCAGGAGCCCGAGGGTCGCCGCGGGCCCGGGCGCCCGCGCCTGGACGCTGGAGAGGCCCGCCCGGCGCGCCCGCCGCCGCAGCTCCTCGAGCTTGCGCCCGTCGACGTCCAAGGCCACGACGCGCCCTCGGCCACCGCAGAGGGCCGCGAGCGCCAGCGTCTTGCCGCCGGCGCCGGCGCAGGCGTCGACCACCAGCCCGCGCGGCGGCGGCGCACACGCCTCGGCGACGAGCTGGCTCCCCTCGTCCTGCACCTCGAAGAGCCCGTCGCGGAAGGCGGCGAGGCCGAAAGCGTTCACGTAGCGGGCGAAGCGCAGCCCGTACGCGGCGAGCGCCGTCGGCTCGGTCTCGACGCCCTCTGCGGCGAGTCGCCGCGCCAGGTCCCGCCGCGAGGTGCGCACGGTGTTGGCGCGGACCGTCAGGGGCGCGCGCTCGTTCATGGCCGCGCAGAGGCGGCGCGCCTCGCCGAGCCCGACCTCGCCGACGAAGCGCGCCAGAATCCAATCGGGGTACGACAGCTCGATGGCCGCGCGGCGCTGCGGGTCGCCAACGGCAGCGAGCGCCTGGCGCTCGCGCGCCAGGGCCCGGAGGGCCGGCGCCACGCGTCCGGGCGCGACCGCCGCGACCTCATCGGGACCGAAGCCACCCGCGATGACCAGCCAGGCCAGGTGGCGCGCCAGGTCGCGCTCGCCTGGCGGGAGGTCGTCGAGGGTCCGCCCGGTCGGTCTCAGCCCGAAGCCGAGCGCGTGATCGATGCGCCGGTGCAGGCGGATCTGGCCGTAGACCGCCTCGGCCACGAGCCGGCGCTCGGCCTGGCCGAGGTGCGCCTCGCGAAACCCCGTGGCCAGGATGGCGGTCGCGAAGCCCCAGTCGGCGCGCGCCCGCGCCGCCAGGGTGACGATGGCGCGGCGCACGGGGCCGTCGGTGAGGAGCCGGCGGTCCGGTGGCGACTCCTGGTCGGCGGCCTCACCCGCCCGATGAGCGGCGCACATGGCACCCTCGATCCGCGCGCCCGCGGTCTGGCCCTCGCGCTTCCCGACGAAGCCTAGCCCCAGCGGTCGTCCCGGTCCAGCCGTGGCGCGCGGCGCGCCCTGCCGCGGCGAGCCGACCGGCGCCGGCGCCACGCGCCCTGGACATCCCGGCGCATCCACGATACGTAGGTAGCGGAGGGTGGCACCCGCGCCTGGTCGAGCGATGCGGATCCTGCTCGTGGACGATCACGCCGTCGTGAGGCGCGGAATCCGGCAGATCCTCGCCGACGACCTCTCCGCCGCCGAGTTCGGCGAGGCTGACGGCACGAACGAGGCGCTCCGGCGCGTCGGCGAGGCCGACTGGGACATCGTCATCCTCGACATCTCCATGCCCGGGCGCGGCGGGCTGGATGCGCTGAAGGACATCCGTGGCCTCAGGCCGCGTCTCCCGATCCTGGTGCTCAGCATGCACTCGGAGGACCAGTACGCCTTCCGCGCCGGGGCCTCTGGCTACCTCACCAAGGAGAGCCCGCCCGCGGCGCTGGTCGAAGCGGTGCGCAGGGTCGCGAGCGGCGGGTGCCACATGAGCGCCGCCGTGGCCGACAAGCTCGCGGCCGACCGCCCGACAGACGACAGCCGACCGCTGCACGAGTCACTCTCTGACCGGGAGTTCCAGGTGCTCCGGATGATCGCGGCGGGAAAGACGGTCAAGGAGATCGGCTTCGAGCTCCACCTCTCGGAGAAGACCATCAGCACCTACCGGACGCGCGTGCTCGAGAAGATGAAGATGAGGAGCAACGCCGAGCTCACCCGGTATGCCGTGAGTGCCGGGCTGGTCGAGTGATCGCCGACTCGCGTTTCTTCCAGTAGCGTCTTGCAGTCGTATCATGATTCACATTCAGGATAGTTCAAGCACTTGGTCTCTTGCAGGACGGCCTCAGCATCGCGCAGCGCATCGTCACCGCGCTGGGCGGCGAGATCGAGGTCGACTCACACGCGGGCAACGGGACCACGGTCCGCGTCCTGCTGACCGCGACCGCGGCCCCGGCCCCCGATCCCGCCCCGACCTCGCGCTGCGACGCGCCGTACCTCGGGCGTGGGCCTCGCGGCGCGGCCGGCTACTCGCCTTCTCGGCGCCGGTCCCCGTCCTCGTCGGCCCGGGCGCGCAGGCGCGACGACACCAGCAGGTACAGCCCCCAGTAGACCAGCAACGCCACGGCGCCCAGGAGGACGTAGACGAAGACGTTGCGCAGCGACCACACCAGGAGCACCACCACGATGACCGCCGCGAACAGTCCGGCGGTGAGGAGGTGAGTACGCAGTCGCGGGCTCATGTCTGGATCTCTATCGCGCCCCGCCGGGCGAAGCAAGTGGCCGCGCTTGACAACTCGCCGGTTCGTCCCTAACGAAGAGGTGTCACGCTGCGACGATGGGAGCTCCGTGGAGACTTTTCGAGGATATGGCTCGTTGCCACGCCGCCTGCGGAACCCGGTGGTGGCCATTGGGAACTTCGACGGCGTACACCGGGGGCACCAGGCCATCTTCGGCCTCGTCCGCGAGCAGGCGACGGCGCAGGCCGGCGAGAGCGTGGTCCTCACCTTCGAGCCGCATCCGGTGAAGGTGCTGGCCCCCGAGATGGCGCCGGCCCTCATCACCACCTACTCGCGGAAGCTCGAGCTCATCGCCGAGCGCGGCATCGAGGTGGCGGTCGTCCAGCCCTTCGACCAGGCCCTCGCCGCCATGTCGGCCGACCAGTTCATCCAGGAAGCGCTGGTACGAGCCCTCGGCGCCCGGGCGGTGGTGGTGGGTTACAACTTCAGCTTCGGCCACGGCCGCGCCGGCACCCCCGAGATGCTGCGCGCCGCCGGCGCCGAGCTCGGGTTCGCGGTGACGGTCGTAACGCCCCTGAGCTTCGACGGGCTGGTCACCTCGAGCACCAAGGTCCGCGAGTTCGTCCTCGACGGGCGCGTGGACGCCGCGACGCGGGTCCTGGGCCGCGAGTTCGAGCTCTCCGGCACCATCGTGCGCGGCGCCGGGCGCGGCCGGAAGATCGGCGTGCCCACCGCCAACCTGCAGCCCGAGGGGGAGCTGGTGCCGCGAGGCGGGGTCTACGTGGGGCACGTCCGCCGCGGGGGCGCGCGCCTCCCGGCCGTCATCAACGTGGGCATCAACCCCACCTTCGTCGACGGCGGCGCCCAGACCATCGAGGCGCACATCCTCGACTTCGACGACGACCTCTACGGCGAGCGCCTGACCTTCGAGTTCCACCAACGACTCCGCTCCGAGCAGCGCTTCTCGGGAGTGGCCGAGCTGGTGGCCCAGATCAGGACCGACATCGAGCAGGGTCGCGACGTCCTGCGGCGACAGGGGGAGCTGTGACGTGCCGGAGTCGGACCCGCTGAGCGATCTCGACACCCTGACGATGGCGCGCGTCTACCTCGACCAGGGCAAGGTCGAGGAGGCCGCGGCCATCTTCGACCGCCACGTCGACCGCGTCTGCGGCGACGCGCGGCAGATCGCGGAGCTGCGCGAGGTCGTGGAGCGCTCGCTCGTCGGCGCTGCCGCCGCGCGCCGCCGCGCCAGCGAGGCTCCGGGGGATCTGCCCCCCCGCCATGGACGCGACCTGGTGGCCGTGGTGCCGCTCGGCCCCGGGCGGATCCTGTGCGCGTGGGAGGCCACGCCGCGCGGCCGCGCCGCGGCCGCCGCCCAGCTCGCGGGCCGCGGCGGGGCCCTCGCCGCCATGTCGGCCGACCAGTTCATCCAGGAAGCGCTGGTACGAGCCCTCG
>JACRCY010000130.1 GCA_016218785.1 Deltaproteobacteria bacterium | reverse complement strand
TACAGGCGGGCCGGCCGCCGTGGCGCGCCATAGGCGCCCACCCAGGCCGCTACCCCTGTGGGCCCGCGCCAGCCGCCTGTCCACCGGGCCACCTGGCCCAACTGCGAAAAAGTTGGGCTAGAGGGTCACTGAGCGATCATGCGCGGGAGCCCAGTCCGCTTGCGTGCGCGCGCGGCCCATGCTACCCCCGCGCGCATGTCGCACTCCCGCGTCCCCTGGGACCAGTACTTCATGAACATCGCCGAGGTGGTGGCCTCGCGCTCCACCTGCGACCGCAAGTTCGTGGGTGCCGTCATCGTCCGCGACAAGACGATCCTCTCGACGGGCTACAACGGCTCGATCCGGGGGCTGCCCCACTGCAGCGACGTCGGGCACCTGATGGAGAACGATCACTGCGTCGCCACCATCCACGCCGAGGCCAACGCCATCGTGCAGGCGGCCCGCAACGGCGTCATGATCGACGGCGCCACGATCTACGCCACGGCGAGCCCGTGCTGGAGCTGCTTCAAGCAGATCGCCAACGCCGGCATCCGGCGGGTCTGCTACGGCGAGTTCTACCGCGACGAGCGCACGTTCGAGGTGGCCAGGAAGCTGGGCATCGAGATGGTCCACGTCCCCAGCCACGTCAGGGGGGAGGCGGCGGAGCCGGGGAGGGGGGAGCCCTGATCCCCCCGGCCCCCGGTCAGCAGAAGTCCAGTAGCAGTTCTACTTGACGCCACGCGGAGATAGCCGCTATAGTAGGAATTCGGTGCGAGTCCAGTCCGCCACCACGCGAGTGGTCCTGCTGGCCGCCGCGCTCTCCTTTGGCGCGCCTGCCACGGCCGCCCCTCCGAGCGCGGGGTCGGGCAAGACCGCCGCGGTGACCCGCCCCGCCGCCGGCAAGGGCAAGGCCGTCCGGAAGGGGAAGGGGCGCCGGTCGGCCTTCCGCGGCCACGGCGTGTTCAATGGCCTGCGCGTCGGGGCGCCGCCGCGGCCGTCGGGCAGGATCCACCTCTACTCGGTCAACCACCGCGACGAGGTCAAGGTCAGCATCTTCAAGGACGACGGCTCGTACGACGAGGAGGCGCTGATGAAGCTCAACCACTTCGTCCGGGCCCGCAGCGCCGGCACGGAGCGGGCGATCGAGCCGCGCCTCTACGAGATCCTCTCGCACATCTACGACCAGTTCGGCGGGAAGGTCCTCGAGGTCGTCTCCGGCTTCCGCGACCAGCCGCGCGCGACCTCGTACCACTACCTGGGGTCGGCCATGGACATGCGGGTCCGGGACGTCTCCATCCGCGAGCTGCGCGACTTCGTGAAGACCCTCGACACCGGCGGCATGGGCCTGGGGCTCTACCCGCGCGTGGGCTTCATCCACGTCGACGTCCGGCCGGAGCCCAGCTACTACTGGGTCGACCGGAGCGGTCATCGCCCCGGCAAGAGGGGCAAGCTCGCGAAGAAGGTGCCGCGGTCGTAGGGCAAGGTCAGGGGGCCCGCGTGCTATACTCGCCGCGGGCGGCTGGGAGGCCACCGTGAACCTCCGCAAGACCTACTTCATCCTCCCGAACCTCTTCACCATCTCGGGCATCTTCTGCGGGTTCTTCTCGATCACCCTGACCGCGAGCGGCTCCACGGCGGAGCAGCTCTACCAGGCGGCGCTGGCGATCTGCTTCGGCTACTTCTTCGACACCTTCGACGGCCGGGTCGCCCGCCTGACGAAGACCCAGTCGCAGCTCGGCATGGAGCTCGACTCGCTCTCGGACGTGATCACGTTCGGCTGCGCGCCGGCCATGCTCGTCTACAAGTGGGGCCTGAGCTCCTTCGGCCTGTGGGGCGTGGTCATCGCGTTCCTCTACGTGGCCGCGGGCGCGCTGCGGCTGGCGCGCTTCAACGTGCTCACGCAGCACGAGACCAAGCCCGGCAAGTTCCTGGTGGGCCTGCCGATCCCGGCCGCGTCGGCCGTGATCGTCTCGCTCGTCGTCGTGAACCACAAGGTCGGCGGCAGCCTGGTCTACGCCAGCCAGGCGTCGCTGGCCGTGCTCGTGGTGGTGCTGTCGTACCTCATGGTGAGCCGCATCCGGTTCCGGTCCTTCAAGGACCTCACCATCAACCGCCGCAGCGTCATGGTCATGGCGCTGATGGTGGTGTGCGGCATCATCATCGCCGTCAAGCTGCGGGCGTCGTTCGTCTTCCTCGCCCTCATGAGCGCTTACATCATGCTGGGGCTGTCGGAGGAGGTGATCTTCTACCGCAAGCGCCGCGCCGAGGAGCTGGCCGCCAAGGCGGCCGGCGCGGCCGCGGCCATGGCGCCGGCGCCGGAGACGCCGGCCGCGGCAGCGGCGACCGCGGCGCGCGAGGCCCACGAGGAGGCCGTGCAGGACGAGGAGGTCCTGCGCGAGCTGGGGGCCTTCGACGCCGACGAGGACGAGCAGGAGTCGGGGCCGGGCGGCGCCAAGCCGCCGGCTTCCTCGGGGACCTAGCTCCTCGGCGGCAGCTTCCCCTTCGGCGCGGGAGCCTCGGGCAGCTCCTTCTTGCCCTCCTTCTTCTCGCCGTCGCCGAAGGCGTCGTCGAGGCCGACGAGGCTGCCCCAGACGAGGCCCACCACCGCGCCCAGGGCGAAGGGGACGGTCGACGCCTTGGCCGGGGCGGCGAGCCCCACCTGCTGGATCGCGGGCACCATGATCGGGTCGCCGAGGACGCGGGTCCACAGGGCGAAGACGCCGATGCCGATGCCGAAGCCGACGACCGCCTTGAGCAACGGCGTCCACAGGGTCGACTGCCGCCAGACGGGCTTGCCGCAGAAGAAGCCCGCGGCCGCGCCCACGAGGCCGTAGGTGATCCACTGGAAGAAGCCGCCGCCGCCCGCGCCCAGCTTGAAGAAGCCGAACCCGACCGCGAAGCCCAGGATGGCGCCGAGGATGGGTCCCTTGAACAAGCCAGCGATCAACCGCATCGGCTCCTCCGTCTTGGATCAAACACTTGCCCGCCCGAGCCTCTTCCCTGGTTCTCCCGGCTCTCCCGGTTCTCCCGGTTCGACCCTTGGCCGCCGGCCGCCGTTGGGGCAGACACTCCAATCATAACCACGCCGACGCCTCAGCGCACCCACGCGCCGGCACGAACGCGGTCCGGCCGTTCGGGCAAGCCATTGTAGCTCTTTCGCTTTCGCCCTGGGCGCGAAACGCTCGCGTGCTCCGATGCGGCGATCGCGCCCGGCATCGTTCGCCACGCCGCCGAGGGGCCGGTTCGGCGCGACCGGCGGGCCACGGTGGTATGCTCGCCGGTGGGCCAGCGTCTTCGGCTGGTGCCTGTGATTCACTCGGGAGAAACGAGCATGCGCGGGCTGGATCTGCTGGACGAGCTCTCCATCAGGATCTATCAGCCGCCGCTCTCGGAACGCCGGGCGTCCGGTCGCATCGCCGACACTGCCGATCCCATCTCCGTCGTCATGCTGGTGGTAGATCTCGAGACCGAAGTCTCGATGAACGGTATCGCCGACTTCATGGGCAACAGCACCGGTCTCTACGCTGCGGAGACGGTGCTTGCGCTCGAGCGAGTCGGCTGCCCCGATGACGCAACTGTGCTCCGCAGCATCCTGGAGGTGGCGGCCGCCGCAGGAATGAGCCACTCAGCCATTCAGGCCGATCGCAGTCATCTGGCACTGTACGAGATCTCGTCATTCTCCGAGACACACGGAGACAAGTGGGACGCCGCCCTGAGGGTGATCGAGGAACTGCACCAGAAGGTCGACTACCAGAGGGTGCGCGAGTGCGCCGCGCGCTTCGTATCCGAGCACGAGGCGCTATTCCTCCGAGCCTTGGGACGGTAGACCCCACCACTGCCGAGGGCCCCGACGGCTCTGAGCGGGCTCGCCGGAGCGGAGGCGCGCGCTCCGGAGCCTGCCGCTGCCCGCCGGCGGGGCCCGCCGGGGCGGGCGTGGAGCCCGCCGGCGGCGCCGCGGCGCGGGCCGCGCCCGTGACCGGCGTCGCGGCGAGGGCCGTGGCGTGCGGGGTGATCTTGCGCTCGAACTCCGCGCGGTGGCGGGGAGGCAGCGGCGCCTCCCGCGGGATCTTCATCCTCAGGGGATCGACGAACGCGCCCCCTTGCTTGACCGAGAAGTGGAGGTGCGGACCCGTGGAGAGCCCGGTGGAGCCGACGTAGCCGATGACCTGCTTCTGGCGCACCTGCTGCCCCGGCGCGAGCCCTTTCGCGAACTTCGACAGGTGGTAGTAGTGGGTCGTCAGGCCGCCCGGGTGCTGGAGCACGATGGTGTTGCCCGAGCCCGGCTTCTTGGCCGCGACGGCGACCTTGCCGCTCGCCGAGGCCCACACCGGCGTCCCCGTGGGCGCGCCGTAGTCCACGCCGTAGTGGCCGCGCTGCACATGGAGGATCGGGTGCATGCGCTTGCGGTCGAACTTCGAGGTCAGGCGCGCGAACTTGAGCGGCGTCTTGAGCAGCGTCTTGGCGCAGTTCAGCCCCTGCTCGTTGTAGTAGGCGCCGAGGGCGTCGGCCACGAAGTAGAGGCACCGGAAGGTGCCCACCTTGCCCGAGTACTCGGCGCCGAGCACGCGGCCGTAGCGGTAGAAGTCGCCGTCCTTGTACTGCTTCTCGACGAGCACGCGGAACGTGTCGCCGGGGTGCGTGTCGACGTAGAAGTTCATCTCGTGGGCGAAGAGGTCGGCGATCGCCGCGACCAGGTGCGTGCTCTCGCCGGCGGAGTGCACCGCCTCGTACAGCGACGAGCCCACGGTGCCGCCCACGGCGACCACGCGCGCCTGGACCTGCCGCTCGCTCCTCTCGGCGCGGTAGCGGCCGTCCTCATCGCGCGAGACGCGGTAGGTGAGGATGGGCGAGGCGTCCAGCTCGAGGCCGCGCAGCTCGCGGCCCGCGAGGCGCACCCGCAGCGCCTGGCCGGCGCGCACGCGCTGCAGGTCGACCGTGCCGCGCATGGCGGCCACGGCCTCCTCGGCCTGCGTCCGGCTGACGCCGAGCTTCGCCAGCTTGCCGCGCAGCGTGTCGCCCGGCTCGATCACGGCCGTGAGCAGGCGCTCGGCGTCCACCGGCAGGGTGGAGGGCGCGGGCGCGGCCTTGCCGAGCGGGACGGCCGCGGCGTTCCTGGCGCCCTTCGCGCCCTTGCGCGCACCGTTCGGTCCGGCGATGCCCGTGGGTCCCGGGGCGCTCTTCTGGGGCGGCAGCGCCGCCGCCTTGAGCACGTCCTTCACCGAGGTGCCGCCGCGGTAGAAGAAGACGTACACGTTCACGGCCACCAGGATGCTCAGGAGCAGGAAGAGCCGGAGCGAGCCCTGGAGCGGGGATCTACCGGTCCGCAGGCGGCCCCTGGTGCGTCGTCGTGAGCGACCGAACATGAGTGTCCTGCCGGTACTTTACACGGCCGCAGCTCGAGTACCAAATTAGTGTGTGGCGGGCCGGGGCGCAGGCGGGCTGGAACGGGGCCTGGTGGCGGTGGTGCCGGGCCCTTGTGTGGGGGCTGGGGCCGCGTTGTGTGGCGGCGCGGAGGGCCTGGGGCTCAACCGCGGCCGCGCCGGGCCGCGCGCACCAGCTCCTGGGCGTGCGCCCTGGCCGTGGCCGCGTCGCCGCCCAGCATGCGGGCGATCTCGTCGATCCGCTCGCCGGCGTCGAGGGGCCGCACTCTCGTGCGCGTGCGGCCCTTCTGCACCTGCTTCTCGACGAGCAGCTGGGCGTCGGCGCAGGCCGCGATGGGAGCCAGGTGGGTGATGCACAGCACCTGGCGCTCGCGGGCCACCCGCCGGAGCTCACGCCCCACGACCTCGGCCATGCTGCCGCCGATGCCGGCGTCCACCTCGTCGAACACGTAGGTCTCGACCGGGTCGGCGACGCTCAGCACGCGGCGCAGGCCGAGCATCACCCGCGACAGCTCGCCGCCCGAGGCGATGTGGGCCAGGGGGCGCGGCTCCTCGCCGGGGTTGGGCGCCAGCACCAGCTCGGCGCGGTCCCAGCCGGTCGGGCCGAGGCGCCGGCCGTCGAAGACGAGGGCAGGGGGATCGGCGGCCGTCGCGGCCCGCGGCTCCACCCCGAGCGTGACCTCGGCGCGTGGCATGCCCAAGGCCCGCACCGCCTCGGTGGCGCGTGCCGCCAGCTCGCGGGAGGCCTTGACCCGCGCCGCGGTGAGCGCGGCCGCGCAGCTCTCCGCCCTGGCCCGGGCCGCGGCCACGGCCCGCTCGGCCGCTGCCCGGCGCTCCTCGTGCGACT
>JACRCY010000128.1 GCA_016218785.1 Deltaproteobacteria bacterium | reverse complement strand
TCACCCCAAGAATCAGCCTCTCCGAGGGGGTTGAGTGCCATAGGTGCCTGGTCAATTCCGGCAACTTGTAAGCGCCTCGCCTCTGCAATATCGATCGCTTGCGTCGCTGGCGCGCGAAAACGGGGCAGCGCGAATAGCTCTCCCGGGGGGGGACTTCGCAAACGGCTGTCCTCGTGCTAGGGTGCGTCCCGCCTAGGCAACAAATCAAAAAGGTGAGGGAAAACATGCTACGGAACGGCTTGCTCGGCATCATCGTTGGACTCGCATTGACCGTCGGCGGCTGCGGGGGTGGCGGCGGCGGTGAGCAGCAGGACGCCAGCGCGCAGCACGACGTCATGCAGTTCGACGTCAACCAATCGGACCAGGGCGGCCAGGACGACGCCCCGGTCGGGGACAACAACGACAGCTTCGAGCAGGCGATCCAGATGGACTTCACGACCGCCAGCCAGAAGTCCGGCGTCATCAACCCGGCGGGCGACAAGGACTACTACAAGTTCGAGGGCACGGCGGGCGACTGGATCACCGTCTTCACCGAGGCCAACGCGCAGTGCGACGGCACCAACATGGACACGGTCCTGGTGCTCTACGACTCGAGCAAGACTCAGATCGCCGTGAACGACAACCCGTCCTTCACCTGCGACTCGTACCTGACCACGCGGCTGGCCGCGACCGGGACCTACTACGTCATGATCCAGGACTACTCCCAGTACGCCAGCACCGACCCGGCCGACTGGAATGGCGGCCCGCTCTTCACCTACAAGATCTACCTCATGAAGCTCACCGCCACGACCACGGGCGTGGTGATGGACCCCGAGACCGGCAACGATCTCGCCTCCGCCAAGTCGACGACGATCCCGACGGACGCCTACGACACGCTGATCGGCACGCTCGCGAGCGGGACCGACATCGACGTCTTCACCTTCTCGCTCAGCGCCAACACGTCCGTCTGGATCGACTTCGACCCGGCGGGCGCGGAGGGCAACGGCTCGACCTCGTCCCTCGGCCAGACCTACATCACCGACGCCGCCGGGACCACCGTGATCGCCCGCTTCGACGGCACCCTGGGGCCGGGAGCGAGCGAGCTGTCGCCGCCGCTGCTGCCGGGCGACCCCACCACCCCCATCGGCTACGCGCTGTGGGTCAAGGCCCCGTCGGGCTCCATCGGCTCCAACCCGTTCTACACCGCGACCCTGATCGGCTACACCGAGGACAACACCCCCGAGGCCGAGGCGGCGACCGCCACCGGGGCCAACGACACCCTGGCCACGGCCGAGACGCTCGTCCCCAACGCGGAGGGGCGCGCGTACACCCTGCTGCACCTCCCCGACGGCGACGTCGACTACCTCAAGATGCCGGTCACGGCCGGCGACCTCTTCCACGTCAACTGCGGCTCCGCCACGAGCGGCTCGGGCGTGCAAGGGCTCAAGGTGTCGGTACGCAACGAGAACGACGCCGAGGTCGCCTCGTGCACCGAGGACTTCACCGACGCCACCATCGGCTGCGGGATCGGCTGGGACACCGACGTCACGGTCTCGGCCACCGGCTTCTATTACCTGAAGTTCACCAAGACGGGGCAGGTCGCGGACGTGACCTCCAACTTCGTCCGCTGCCTCATCTGGTCCGAGACGCCGTAGCTCCCCTCGCCGCCCGACGCGTCGCACCCCGGCCGGCCGGGCTCACCCGGCCGGCCTGCTTCGTGCCCGGCGCTGCGCTCCATCCGGCCATCATGGAGAACTCGTACGTTGACTGACCGACGGCGGACGGCCTACCTTCCGTCCCGGAGGCCGAGACGTCCATGAAGCCGAGCGAGCCTGGATTGACCGCGCTGGTGGCCGCGCTGCGTGACGTCCCCCGCGACCTGATCCTGGTCACCACCGGCGCCGGCATCAGCCTCGCGAGCGGCATCCCCACGTTCCGGGGCACCGATCCCGACGCGGTGTGGAAGCGCGACGTCACGGAGCTGGCCACGGCGCGCTTCTTCTTCGAGGACCCGGTGGAGTCGTGGCGCTGGTACCTCCAGCGCTTCGGCAACCTCCTCGAGAAGCGGCCCAACCCGGCGCACCGGGCGCTCGTGGCCCTCGAGCGCTGGCAGGCCGCGCGCGGCGGCGACCTCCTGGTGGTGAGCCAGAACGTCGACACGCTGCACGAGCAGGCCGGCAGCCGCAACCTGGTGAAGGTCCACGGACGCGCCGACCGGGTGCGCTGCTCCCGGGTCGGGTGTCCCAACGGCGCGCCGAAAGGGTCGCTGCCGCGCGCCGGGTGCGGCGAGGAGGCCTTCCGGCGCGACCCGGGGAAGGCCACCCTCCCCCGCTGCCCCGCCTGCGGCAGCGTGCTGCGGCAGCACGTGCTCCTGTTCGACGAGTGCTACGACGAGCACGAGGACTACCAGTGGGAGCGCGTGATCGCGGGCGCCACGCGCGCCGCGGTCCAGCTCTTCGTCGGCACCTCGTTCTCCGTCGGCGTCACCGACCTCGTGCTGAACGCGGCCCTGCTGCAGGGGCGCCCGACGTTCCTCATCGATCCGGGCCTCCAGTCGCCGGCGCCGGGGGTGACGGTGATCCGGGATCCCGCCGAGGAGGCGCTCCCCGCCGTGTGCGCGGCGCTCGGCGTCGCAGTGGACGCCGCCTCCGTATGAACCGCCGCGTCGAGACGGCTCCCTGGTGGCGGCGGGGCGTCGTCTACCAGGTCTACCCGCGCTCCTTCCAGGACTCGAACGGCGACGGCATCGGCGACCTGCCGGGGGTGAGGCAGCGCCTCGACTACCTCGCGTGGCTGGGGGTGGACGCGGTGTGGCTGTCCCCCTTCTATCCGTCACCGATGGCGGACTTCGGCTACGACGTCGCCGACTACTGCGGGGTCGACCCGATCTTCGGCACGCTCGCCGACTTCGAGGCCCTGGTCGAGGACGCCCACGCGCGCGGCCTGCGCGTCGTCGTCGACTTCGTCCCCAACCACACGTCGGCCCGCCACCCGTGGTTCGTCGAGTCGCGCGCCTCCCGCCAGGGCCCGCGGCGTGACTGGTACCTGTGGCGCGACCCGGCCCCCGGTGGCGGCCCTCCCAACAACTGGCTGGCGCACTTCGGCGGGAGCGCCTGGACCCTCGACGAGCGCACCGGGCAGTACTACCTGCACGCGTTCCTGCCCGAGCAGCCCGACCTGAACTGGCGCAACCCGGACGTCCGCGCGGCCATGCACGACGTGCTGCGCTTCTGGCTCGATCGCGGCGTCGACGGGTTCCGCGTCGACGTCATCTGGCACCTGCTCAAGGACGAGCAGTTCCGCGACAACCCGCCCGCCCCCGACTCCGACCCCCGCCACGGGCCGTCGCGGGCGCTGCTGCCCATCTACACCACCGACCAGCCCGGGGTGCACGAGATCGTCCGCGGCCTGCGGCGCGTGCTCGACGAGCACGCCCGTCGCGGGGATCGGCCCGCCGGCCGCCGGGATGCGCCCGTGCTCATCGGCGAGATCTACCTCCCGGTGGAGCGCCTGGTGCGCTACTACGGCGAGCGCCTCGACGAGTGCCACCTGCCGTTCAACTTCCAGCTCCTCCAGCTGCCGTGGCGCGCCGACGCCATCCGGGCCGCCATCGCGCGCTACGAGGCGGCGCTCCCGCCCGGCGCCTGGCCCAACTGGGTCCTCGGGAACCACGACCATCACCGCATCGCCACGCGCGTGGGCCCGGCGCAGGCGCGCGTGGCGGCCGTGCTGCTGCTCACCCTGCGGGGCACGCCCACCCTCTACTGCGGCGACGAGATCGGCCTGCGCGACATCGAGGTCCCGCCGGCGCTGGTGCAGGACCCCTACGAGCGGAGCTGCCCCGGCGTCGGCCTCGGCCGCGATCCGGAGCGCGCGCCCATGCCGTGGGGCGGCGGGCCCGGCGCCGGCTTCACCACCGGCAGGCCCTGGCTGCCGCGCGGCGCCGACGCCGCCACCGTCAACGTGTCCACGCAGCGCGACGACCCCGCGTCGATGCTGGCGCTGCACCGCCGGCTCCTCGCGCTCCGGAGGGCGGAGCCCGCGCTCGCCGTCGGGACCTGGGCGCCGGTGCCCGCGGACGGCGACGTCGTGGCGTTCGTGCGCGCACACGAGGGGCGGCGATTCCTGGTGGCGCTGAACCTGGGCGCGAGGCTGCAGTCGCTGTGGCTGGGACCAGCGCGCGGCGGCGTCGTGCTCGGCACGCACCTGGACCGCGAGGGGGAGCAGGTCTTCGCCACCCTCGTCCTCCGCGGTGACGAGGCCGTAGTGGCGGTGCTCGAGTAGCGAATCCGCCGGCCCCGCGCGTCTGCTGGCCACTCTACCGCGTGGGTCCGGCCGGCGACGGTTCGTGCGGTCAGATGGACCATCATGTCGGTGACCTCCTCGTGGGCCCGGAGCGACACCCCTGCAGGCTCGGTGCCAGACGCGGTTCGTGGTCGCGACGAGCCGAGATCGCCGCGCGGCGGGCCTCCCCTGGCGGATCTGTGGAGCCCTGAACGTTCAGAAACGACACGTTTTCCGGGGTACAAGCACCTGTGGAGGCCCAAACGCGACGTCTCTGAACGTTCGGGCGGCCACAGATCTGCGGCCGCCGCGGGGCGCCGCGCGCAGGGGACTGTCCGGCCGAAACCCGGACACATCCGGACAGCCGCTGCGCGCGCGCGAAGGGGCGAGCGCTACCCCTGGCGCCTGCGACAACCGGGGTGCATGATCCCGGCATGGGGGAGATCCTGTGGGGGACCTCGAGCTGGTCCCACGCGAGCTGGGAGGGGGTCTTCTACCCGCCGGGGACCCCCCCGGCCCAGTACCTCGGCCACTACGCGCGCGAGTTCCCCACCGTCGAGGTGGACGCCACGTACTACCGCATCCCCGACCACCGCATGGTCGAGGGGTGGGCGCGGCGCACGCCCGCGGGCTTCGTGCTCGCGGCCAAGTTCCCGCGCGCCATCGTCCACGGCGGCGAGCGCGAGGTGCCCGATCCGACGCGCCTGCTCGTGCGCGACCACGTGGCCGCCGATGTCGAGCGCTTCCTCGCCAACATGGCGCTGCTGGGCCCCAAGTGCGGGCCGCTGGTGCTGCAGTTCCCCTACTTCAACAAGAAGGCCTTTGCCACGCGGGCGCCTTTTCTCGATAGGCTCGACGCCTTCCTCGGCGCGCTCCCCCGTACCTTCCGCTACGGCGTCGAGATCCGCAACCGCGACTGGCTCGACGACGGGCTGCTCGCGATGCTCCGCGGTCACGGCGTGGCGCTGGTGCTCGTGGATCTCGCCTACCTGCCCCACCCCGCCGAAGTGGCCGAGCGGCTCGACCTCGTGACCACCGACTTCGTCCATGTCCGCCTCATCGGCGACCGCAAGGCGGTCGAGGCCGTGACCGACAGGTTCGACCGGGTCGTCCTCGACATGACGCCGCGGCTCGAGCGCTGGGCGCCGCTGCTCCGCGCGCTGCGCGAGCGGGTGACGCGGGTGCTGGTCTACGCCAACAACCACTACGCCGGCCACGGTCCGGCCACGGTGCGGCAGCTCCGCGACCTGACCGAGGGGGCAACCGGCCCCGCCAACCCCGCCGCAGGACAGCCGTGAGACGCGCGGCGCTCGTGGCTGCCGCGTCGGCGGCCGTGCTCCTCGCGCCGCGCGCCGCGGGCGCGGAGGAGTTGCCCCCGCTCGAGGGGGAGCCGCTCGCTGCCCTGGACGTGCCCGGCTTCCAGCCGGCGGTCGTCTCGCTCCCCCTGGGTACCCGCGATCTCCGGCCGGTGCTCGTCGCCACGCACGGCAACTTCGATCGGCCCGAGTGGCAGTGCGAGATCTGGCGCGAGATCGTCCGCGACGTCGGCTTCGTGCTCTGCCCGCGCGGCGTCCGCCGCGACGACACCCTCCACTACCCCAAGGACTACGTCCGCTACCACTACCGCAGCAACGCCCGGCTCGAGCAGGAGATCGCGGTCGGCCTGGCCGCGCTCCGGCGCCGCTTCCCGGGCCGCGTCGACCCGGGGCCCATCGTCTACGCCGGCTTCTCCCAGGGCGCGATCATGGGGGTGCCCATCGTCAAGCGCGCGCCGGCTAGCTACCCGCGCGTGGTGCTCCTGGAGGGGGGCGCCGGCGGCCTCGACGGGGCCACGATCAAGACGCTCGCCCGCGGCGGCGTCAGGCGCGTGCTCTTCGCCTGCGGCCAGCCCGGCTGCGCCCGCACCGCGAAGCGCGTGGCGAAGCAGCTCGAGGCGGCCAGGATCGGCGCCCGGGTGCTCTACTCCGGCAACGTCGGCCACTCCTACGCGGAGCTGGTCTCGCGGCAGGTGCGCGCCGAGCTCCCCTGGCTCGTCGAGGGGGACACCCGCTGGCGCGTGGCCCAGTCCGTCCCAGCGCGCTGAGCCGTCGCCCACCTCGCCCGCCCGCGCCGCGGCGTCCCGGGGCGGCGCGGCCGCCGGCTACAGCCTCCGGCCTTCAGCCTTCGGCCTCTCAGTGCCCGTGCCGCTCGCCCGCGCCTCCGTCGCCGCCCCGCTCCTTCAGCCAGACCGAGACCTTCAGCAGCTCCTTCTTGCGGTGGGCCACCTTCCGCAGCTCGTGGCGCGCCTCCTCGGCGAGCTTGAGGGCGCGCGGACGATCACGCCCCAGCTGCCAGAGCGCCTGCGCCAGGCCGAACCTGGTCTCGGCCATGTCGTCGGGCTGCGCCCGGGCCTTGACGCGCAAGGGCCACGTGCGCTCGAAGGTCGCGAGCGCCTCGGCCGGCGCGCCCGCGTCGAGCTGGGCCAGCCCGAGGAAGGAGAGCGGGCTCGCCAGCTCCGGGTGGTCCTTGCCGAGGGCGGCCTCCATCATCTCCGCGGCCCGCCGTCCCTGCGCGAGCGCCTCGCGGGGCTGTCCGCCGATGCAGCGCAGCTCGCGCCCCACCCCTTCCATGGCGCCGGCCGTGTCGGGGTGCTTGGGCCCCTCGGTCTTCTCGTAGACGGCGAGAGCCCGCCGGTAGAGCTTGAGCGCCTCCTCGTGGCTCTCCTGGTTGTGGAACGCCGCCGCCAGGTTGGCCACGGCCATGGCCGTGTGGGGGTGCTCCAGGCCCGCGGCCTTCTCGAAGATGGCGACGGAGCGCTCGGCCTCGGCCCGCTGCTTCGCGAATTCGCCCAGCGTTCCGTGCACCCCGGCGAGGTTCATCAGCGCGAGCGCCACGTCCGGGTGGTCGGGCCCCGACGCGATCTCGAACACCTCGCGGCCGCGGTCGAAGTACTCGGCCGCCTGGCGGGGGTTGCCGAGACCGGAGTGCGTCACGCCCAGGTTGTTGAGCGACGACGCGACCGCCATGTGCTGGTTGCCGAAGGCCCGCTGCCGGAGCGCGAGCGCCCGCTGGTTGTGCACCAGCTGCTTGTCGTACTTGGCCTCGGCGTAGTAGACACCCGCGATGGCGTTGTGCCAGCGGGCCTCGAGCGCCTCGTTCGTCCCCAGCGTGGCGAGCGCGGCCTTGCCGTAGTTGGCCCAGAAGTGCCCCTGCTCGATGCGCCGCTGCGTGTAGCCGACGTAGTGCGTCAGGACGACGGCCGTGGACGCCTCGACCTGGCGGTGGCGCCCCTCGATGGCCGCGAACAGCGCCTCGTGGAGCGTTAGCTCGGCGCCCTTGTAGTCGCCCTTGTCCGCCTTGGCAACGCCGGCCTGGTAGAGGGCCTCGGCCTCGAGCGGCCGGTAGCCGAGCTCCTTGGCCTCGGCGGCCGCCGCCGTTGCGACCTTGAGCGCCTCGTCGTACTTGCCCGCGTCCTCGAGCGCCTTGGCGCGCGCTACCCTCGCGCGCACCTCCTGGACCCGCGTGCGCGTGGCCGCGTCCTTGGGGGGCGGCAGCACGCCCTTCAACGCCTCGGCGTCGGCGCAGACCGCCAGGCCGCTCAAGGCCCCGGCCGCCTTGGCCGCGCGCTCGACGACCTCCGCGTCGGCGCCCTCGAGCACGTCCACCAGCGCCTTGACCTCGCTCAGCCGCTGCGTCAGGCAGCGGACGCGCAGGTCGAGGAGCGCCTCCGACTGCTCGCCGCGCACGCGCGTGGCCGAGCAGGCGTCCTCGTGCATCCCGACCCACGTCCGGGTGTAGGCGTCGAGCGCCGCT
The DNA here is from genome assembly GCA_016218785.1 of Deltaproteobacteria bacterium. GTDB lineage: Bacteria > Myxococcota_A > Polyangia > JACRCY01 > JACRCY01 > JACRCY01. Next base: position 3,709 of record JACRCY010000128.1, on the reverse strand, counting down.
ACCACGCCGCGCCACGCCGCCTCGGCGTAGGGCTTGTTCGTCGCCACGAAGGTGCGGCGGACGGCGTCGCGGCGCGAGTCGTCCCACACGCCGGCGAGCTTGCGCTCGGCGCCGCCACAGACGCGTGACGCGCGCTGGTGATACGCGCTCACCCCGAACGCCACGGCCGCCAGCAGAACCACGAGGCCCACCACCGTCGACGCGCGACGCCGGGTCACCGCCGGATCCCGCCCCAGCGCCTCGAGCAGCGCCGTCATCGACGGGTAGCGGTCGGCGGGGTCGGGCCGCAGGCCGCGCAGGATGACCTTGCGCAGCCACGCGGGCACCTTCGTGTCCTTCGGTGCGGGCCGCACCCGCCCCTGGGTCACCTCGCGCGCCAGCTCGCCGACGGTGGTCCCGGTGAAGGGCCGCTCGCCGTAGAGGATCTCGTAGAGGGAGACGCAGTAGTTGAACTGGTCGGTGCGGGCGTCGGCCCGCTGGGAGAGGTGCTGCTCCGGCGCCATGTAGGCCGGTGTCCCCATGATCATGCCGGTGCGCGTGAGCGGCGAGGCCAGGACGCCGCTCGAGTCGACCAGGGTCGCCCCGACCGTCTGCACCGGCTCCTCGGCAGCCGTGTCGTCGGTGGCCCGCGCCAGACCGAAGTCCGTGACCTGCGCGCGGCCGTCGCGCCCCACGAGCACGTTGTCGGGCTTGAAGTCGCGGTGCACCAGCCCCGCGGCGTGGGCTGCCTCCAGGGCGCGCCCCGCCTGCGTGAAGACGTCGAGGATGTCGCGGACCGAGCGCGGCTGGCCCGTGAGCCAGTCGGTGAGGGTCCAGCCGTCGACGAACGACTCGGCGATGAACACCACGTCGCCGTAGGTGCCGACGTCGTGGATGGCGACCACGTTGGGGTGGTTGAGGCGCGCCAGCGCCTGCGCCTCGCGCATGAGCCGCGTGCGCGCGGCGGTGGCCCGCTCCGACTTCACCAGGCTCGGCCGCATGAACTTAAGCGCGACCTTGCGGTCGAGCTCGCGGTCGTAGGCCACGTACACGAGCGCGGTGCCGCCCTCCCCCAGGGGCCCGAGCACCACGAGGCGGCCGATCTGGGTGCCGACCGCGATGCCCTCCGTCTCCACCTTGGGCAACGGCGGCCCGGAGTCGGCCGGCGCGGTCTCGCCCAGCACCTCCATCGTCGCGCCAGTGTCGTCCTTCCCGGATGCCATCTCCCCTCCGCCTCGAGCGCCGGTCGCGGCCTTCCCCGCACCCGAGCATCGCCCGGGGCGGCCCCGCTGTCCAGTGGGAGAAGGGCTTCCCGCCAGGGCTTCCCGCGAGAGCGTTGACACGCCCGTCGGGGGGCGGTACGAACCGCTGCATGGCCACTGTCATCGGTGAGCGCAAGCTGACGATCGAGGACCTGGTGCGGGTCGCCCGCCAGGGCGAGAAGGTGGAGCTGACCCCGAGCGCCGTCGAGCGCATCAGGACCTGCCGGCGCATGCTCGACAAGAAGGTGGACGCCCGCGAGATCATGTACGGCGTCAACACCGGCATCGGCGAGCTCGCCGAGGTGGTGCTCGACGACGAGCAGGTGCAGCAGTTCCAGCGCTACCTGATCTACAACCACGCCGCCGGCATCGGCAAGCCCGCGCCGATCGAGCACGTGCGCGGCGCCATGCTCTCCCGCATCGCGGTGCACTCCCGCGGGTTCTCCGGATGCCGCCCCGAGATCACCCAGACCTACGTCGACATGCTCAACCGCGGCGTGACACCGGTGGTGTGCGAGAAGGGGAGCGTGGGCGCGTGCGGCGACCTCGCCCCCATGAGCCAGATCGCGCTCTGCCTGATGGGCGAGGGGGAGTCCTTCTACGAAGGGCAGCGCATGCCGACGCGCGCCGCCATGGAGCAGGCCGGCATCCCGATCCCCGGCCTCAAGGCGCGCGACGGCCTCGCCGCCATCAACGGCTCCAACCTGATCACCGCCATCGGCTCGCTCGTCCTCCACGACGCCGAGCGCTGGGTGAAGCAGGCCGAGATCGCGTGCGCCATGTCGCTCGAGGCGCTGCTGGCCAACCCCAAGCCGTACCTCGGCAAGCTGCACGAGCTGCGCGGCTTCCCCGGTGCCGTCACCTCGGCCGCCAACCTGCGCGCGGTCATGGCGGGCTCCGACCTGCAGACCGGCAAGCTCAAGGTGAAGGTCCAGGACGCCTACTCGATGCGTTCGTCGCCGCAGGTCATCGGCGCGCTGCGCGACACGCTGAGCTTCGTGCGCGCCCAGTTCGAGATCGAGCTGAACGGCGTCTGCGACAACCCGATCTTCGACGCCGAGATGAACTTCGTGCACACCGGCGCCAACTTCCAGGGGACCCCCATGACCCTGCCGCTCGACATGGCCGCGGCCGGGATCACCATGGTGTGCGTGCTCTCCGAGCGCCGCCTCAACCGGCTCATGAACCCCAGCATCAGCATCGGGCTGCCCCCCTTCCTCACCAAGGGCGCCGGCATGTTCTCCGGCCTGATGCTGAGCCAGTACACCGCCGACATGCTGGTCGTCGAGCAGCGCATCCTGTCGACCCCCGCCTGCATCCAGTCGATCCCGGCGGCCGCCGACCAGGAGGACTTCGTCAGCATGGGCATGAACAGCGCGCTCAAGGCCCGCCAGATCCTCGACAACGCCCACGGCATCCTCGGCATCGAGCTCATCGCGGCGGCGCAGGCCCTCGACTTCCGCGAGTTCAAGTTCGGCGCCGGCACGCAGGCGGGACACGACACGGTGCGCACGGTCGTCGAGCACCTCGACGCGGACCGACCCCTCTTCACCGACCACAACAACATGGCCGCCGCGGTCGAGCGTTGCGTGGTGCTCGACGCCGTGGAGCAGGCCATCGGCGAGCTGCAGTCGTCGTGGAACTGAGGCCCGCCCGTCTCCTCCTCGTCGGCTTCCTCTGCGCCCTGCCGCGGCCGCGCCGCGCGACCAACGCGCAGCGCGCCAACGCGCAGCGCGACGCACTTGACACACACGCCCTCCCTCCCCCACGCTGGGATCGAGCGGAGGGCACCGAATGCGTCGATGGGTCCGGTGGACCGTGGCGGCACTGATGATCGCGGGCGTGGCCGGGGGTCGGCCGGCACGCGCGCAGACGGCCGAGGCCTGGGTGATGCTGCCATTCACCTCGACCGGCATCGACGCCACCGCTGCCCAGACCTTTGCCGGGCTGCTGAAGGCCGAGCTGGCCAACACCGCCGGCGCCTACTTCATCACCACGCCAGCCCGGGCCTGCACCGACGGCACGTGCGCCGTGGCCGCGGCCCGCACGACCGGCGCCAGGTACGTGGTCTGGGGCGACATGGTCGCGCTCGGCAAGAAAGTCATCGTCACCGTGTCGACGGCGGACGCGGCGCGCAACGCGATCCTGTGCGTGCAGCGAATCAGCGCCGCGCGCCTCGAGGAGCTCGACGTGGTCGTGTTCCAGATCGCCAAGGCCGTGGCCCAGCGCCGGTCCGTGGACACGGTGAGCCAGCCGCGCCCCGCGCCGGCTGCCCCGGCGCCGGCTGCCCCGGCGCCGGCTCCGCCGACCCCGCGGACCCCGGCGTACCCGCCGCCCGCGCCGCCGACCACCTACCCGCCGGCCGGAGGCCCCTACCCGCCGCCGGCCGGAGGCCCCTACCCGCCGGGGGGAAGCCCCTCCCCGCCGCCGGCCGGAGGCGCCTACCCGCGGGCGCCGCGGCCTCCGCC
>JACRCY010000125.1 GCA_016218785.1 Deltaproteobacteria bacterium | reverse complement strand
CGCCCCGGCCACCTCGTCGAACCAGGCCTGCTCCTACTACAGCGGCTGCCCCGCCGGCGAGCGGTGCGACTACACGAACCACTGCGTCAACTGCTCGGACTGGGCGTTCGGCGACTTCTGCTATGGCTCGCAGGTCTGCCACGAGGGGCGGTGCCTGACGCCGGCCTGCAGCAGCGCGATGCCCGGGACCGAGCCGTGCTTCGACTCGGGGACCAACGCGATCGGGATCTGCTGCGGCGGCTTCTTCAACCCGCGCTGCGTGGACATCCTCACGGATGCGAGCAACTGCGGCGAGTGCGACCGCAAGTGCCCGACTGGCAGCACCTGTGTCGGCGGTGACTGCACCGTGACGCCCGCGCCCTGCCGCGCCGGCCACCACGCCTCGTACTGCGCGCCGGACGCGGGCCCCTCCTCGGTCTGCTGCACGGAGGGGTGCGTCGACCTCGACAGCAGCGACTCGAACTGCGGCGGCTGCGGCTACGCCTGCGGCGCGGGCCTCTCCTGCGTCGACCGCGCCTGCATCGCGCTCACCTGCACGGCGGCGCTGGAGGGGAAGAGCTGCGCGCGCGACGGCGGGGTCGGGACCTGCTGCGGCTCGGTCTGCGTCGACCGCACGACCGATCCGACCAACTGCGGCTCGTGCGGCCACTACTGCTCCGTGGGCATGACCTGCAAGGGCGGCTACTGCGGGCTGGACGTCTGCGACGCGGCGCACGTGGGCTCGGCCTGCCACGTCAGCGACACGAAGCTCGGCCTCTGCTGCCCCGACGGCTGCGTCGACACCAAGACCGACTCGCAGAACTGCGGCGGCTGCGAGCAGCCGTGCCCGGGGACCACCACCTGCCAGAACGGGGCCTGCCACCCCTGAGCGACCCCGTCGGCGCAAGCCCACAGCGACCTTCGACGTTCCACCTTCAACCCTCGATCCGCCGGAGGACCGGCCGAGCGGCCGTTTCGCTCAGGGCCCGCTTTTTTGCTATGTTGGAGCGACGCCATGGCCCTGGAACGCGTCCGCTCCCGCTGGGTGATGCACGCCGTCGTCGGCGTGGCGCTGTGCACGACGGGGCTCACCAACGTGGTCGGCCTCGTGCTGGCACGCCGCGGGAGTGACCGCGCCGCGGCCCGGCAGTGCGCCGAGAACGTGGCCGCCCTCCTCGCCCTGCACGTCGCGGCGGCCCCCGAGGCCGTCGCGGGCCGCGCGCTCGGGCTGGCACCCGCGACGTGGCCCGACGCGCGGTACGTGATCCTCCAGGGCGCCGACGGGAAGGTGCTGGGCGCCGCGTTCCACGGGGGGGTCACGGACATCGCGCGCACGAAGACGGCGCTCGAGCACGCGCGCACCGGCGGCTCTTTCGAGGGCGCCCCGACCGTGGTCGCCGCGGTCAGGGCCGGCACCGGCACGCTGACGGCAGCTTGCACCGTCAACGCCGCCGAGACCCGCCGCCTCGTGGGCCTCGTCGTGCTGGTCGGGGCCATCATCCTGGTCCTGGCGCTGCTGGTGGTGGAGGTGGTGCAGCGCGGCTCCTATCGCCGTCTCGAGGCGGTCCAGGCCGCGGCCGAGCGCGTGTCGCAAGGGGACCTGGCCGAGCGCATCTCCGACGAGGGCGCCGACGAGATCGGCAAGGTCGGCCGCGCCGTCGACATCGCCACGGCCCGCCTCTCCCGCATCGTGCGGCGCATCGCGCAGACCGCCGAGACGCTCCGCCGCGTCGCCCGGCGCATCAACGACGGCGCCGACAAGGTGGCCGTAGGGGCCACCCGCCAGGTGGTCGAGGCGCAGCAGACCCACGAGGACGCCGAGGGTCTCATCCAGGCGCTCGGCGAGATCGCCGCGCGGGCCAACGCCGTGTCGCAGGACTCGCGCTCGGGGGCCGACTCGGCCGCGCGGCTCGGCAACCTCTCCAACCAGGTCGCGCAGAGCGTGCAGAGCGCTCAGAGCATGGTGGACGAGACCGCGGCGTCGGTCACCCAGCTCGCCCAGTCGATCAGCGAGGTCGCCCGGCGGACGACGGAGCTGGCGCAGAGCGCTCCCGCGACCTCGGCGGCGATCGCCCGCATGGACCAGTCGATCGACCGCGTGCGCGCCTACGCCGCCACGGCGGCGCGCGACGCCACGCAGGTCGCCAGCGACGCCGCGCGCGGCGGCACCGCGCTGCGGGAGACGCTCGCGGGCATCGAGCGCATCCACGACACCTCGGCCAAGGTCACCGAGGTGACCCTGGCCCTCGAGGCGCAGATCGGGCAGATCGACAACATCCTGGCGGTCATCAACGAGCTGGCGGACCGCACCAACCTCCTGGCGCTCAACGCGTCGATCATCGCGGCGCAGGCCGGCGAGCACGGGCGCGGCTTCGCCGTGGTGGCCACCGAGATCAAGGATCTCGCCCGCCGGACCACGCACTCGATCGGGGAGATCGGGCAGCTCATCGACTCGGTGCAGGGGGGGGCCCAGGCCGCGCGCACCGCCGTCGAGGACGGCGCCCGCGCGGTCGACGCCGGGGCCTCGCAGGCGCGCCAGGCCACGGCGCTCCTCTCGGAGATCCTCGAGCGCGTGCGCGGCTCGACCAAGGCGGCGCAGTCCATCGCCGACGCCACGGACGAGCAGGCGCACGGCTCGGCCTCGGTGACGTCGGCCATGCAGCAGGTGGCCGCCAACGTCCGCCAGATCGCGGTGGCGGCCAGCGAGCAGGCCCGCGGGGCGGGTCACATCCGGGACCTGACCGAGAGCCTCCGCGAGATCGTGAACCAGGTCGGTGGCGCGAGCCGCGAGCAGCGCGAGGGCGCGCGCCTGCTGGCCGAGCTGACGAGCAAGGTCACCGACATGATCGAGGCCCTCTCGCGGCTCCAGGCGCGGCAGTCCCAGTCGGGCGAGCGCATCCGCGCCGCCACCGCCGCCATCCGCACCGTGGCCCACGAGCACCGGGACACGGTCGCCGGCGTGGGGCAGGCGGCGGAGGAGCTGGGCAAGCACGCCGAGCTCCTCGGCGCCGAGATCGAGCGCTTCAAGATCCACTGAGTAGCGTCGAGCCGGGGGCCCCATGCCAGTCGTCGACCTCGTGGTCCGCAACATCGGCCAGCTCGTGACCTGCAGCGCCGTCGGAGCCGGTCCCTTGGGCCTCCTGCGCGACGCCGCCGTGGCGGCCGCCGACGGACGGGTGGTCTACGTGGGCTCCGCGGCCGCGCTCCCGGAGCTGGCCGACGACGCGGTGGTCATCGACGCCGACGGTGCGCTCTGCACCCCGGGGCTGTGCGACCCCCACGCGCACCCGATCTTCGCGGGCGACCGCGCCTCCGAGTACGCCATGCGGGTCGAGGGGCGCGGCTACCTCGAGATCCAGGCCGCCGGCGGCGGCATCTACTCGACGGTGCGCCAGACGCGGGCGGCCTCGGACGAGGCGCTCCTCAAGGGGGCGCGCGCGCGGCTCGAACGGCTGCTCTCCTTCGGCGTGACCACGTGCGAGGCCAAGAGCGGCTACGCGCTCGACGCCGAGGGGGAGATCCGGCTGCTGCGGCTCCTGCGGCGGCTCGCGGTCGAGGGGCCGTGGCGCCTCTCCTCCACCCTGCTCGTGCACGCCGTGCCCGAGGAGCGGCGCGGTGAGCGCACCGCGTACCTCGAGGAGGTCGCGAACGAGCTGATCCCGCGGGTCGCCCGCGAAGGGCTGGCGGAGAGCTGCGACGTCTTCTGTGATCGCGGCGCCTTCACCAGCGAAGAGACGCGGGCGGTCCTCACCGCCGCCAGGGGACAGGGGCTGGCGCTCCGCCTGCACGCCGATCAGATCGCCGAGACCGGCGCCGCCGCGCTCGCCGCCGAGCTGGGGGCGCGCTCGGCCGATCACCTGGAGCGGATCTCCGCGGACGGCATCGCGGCGCTCGCGGGCGCCGGCACCACGGCCGTGCTCCTCCCCGGTGCGGCGCTCTGCCTCGGCGACCCCTGGCCGCCGGCCCGGGCGCTGATCAAGGCCGGCGTGCCCGTGGCCCTCGGCACCGACCTCAACCCTGGCTCGTCGATGACCGAGTCACTCCCCCTGATGATGTCCCTGGCCTGCACCCAGATGCGCATGCGCGTCGAGGAGGCCTGGCTCGCCGTCACCCGGGTCGCCGCCGACTCGCTCGGGCGGGCCGACGCGGGGCGCCTTCAGCCGGGCAGCCGCGCCGACCTGGTCCTGTGGGGCTGCGACGACTACCGGCACGTGCCCTATCACTTCGGCGTCAATCACGTGCGTACGGTGGTGATCTCCGGGGAAGTCGCCTTCGAGGCCTGAGGTGCCGGGCCGGGGGAGCCCCACCTTGCTCTCCCGCCCGCGACGGGCCTAGGCTGTCACGTGGGCGGCCATCGGACCGCCCGGCCGTCCGGAGGCACCATGCGCGCCGTGCTCGTCGGGGCCGAGTACGAGGAGAACCTGGCGCTTCGCTACCTCGCGGCGGCGCTCCGCGAGGACGGCCAGCAGGCGGTGATCGTCCCGTTCGAGGGCACCGAGGACGCCCGGACGGTGGCGGCCACCTGCCTGCGCCATGAGCCGGACCTCGTCGGCCTCTCGATGCCCTTCCAGCACCGCGTCGCCGCTGGCATCGCCCTGGTCGCGGCCCTCCGCGAGCTCGGCTACCGGGGCCACGTCTGCGCCGGAGGCCACGTGCCCACGGCCGCCTGGCGCGAGCTCCTGACGGGCGCGCCTGACCTCGACACGGTGATCCGCCACGACGGCGAGGTCACCCTGGTGGAGCTCTGCCGGAACCTCGCCTCGCCCGAGCGGTGGTGCGCGCTCCCCGGGGTGTGCGCCCGCGACGCCGACGGGGTTCCGCGCGCCGGCCCGCCGCGGCGCCAGACCGACGATCTCGGGGAGCCGGGGCTGCTACGCGGACTGCAACTTCTGCTGCATCAACTCGTGGCACCGGGGCGCGGTGGGCAGGCGCTATCGCCGAAGGTCGCCAGCCAGCGTCGCCGCCGAGATGGCTCGCCTCTTCCACGACCGGGGCGTGCGCATCTTCTGCTTCCACGACGATACGTTCCTCCTCCCCCGGCCCGAGGACTCCCGGCGTCGGCTGGCCGCGCTGCGCGAGGAGCTCCTCCGGCGCGACGTCGGGCTGGTCGCCGTCGTGGCCAAGTGCCGCCCCGACCAGCTGGAGCGGGCGCTGCTCGAAGAGGCCCGCGCCCTCGGGACCGTGAGGTTCTACATCGGCGTCGAGAACGGCTCCGCGGCGGGCGTCCGGCACCTCAATCGTGGCCACTCCGTCGCCGACAGCCATCGCGCGCTGGAGCTCTGCGCGGCCTGCGGCATCTACACCTGCTACAACCTGCTGCTCTTCGAGCCCGACGCCGCGCTCGAGGACGTCGCCGACAACCTCGCCTTCGCCGAGCGGCACCTCGACGTCCCGTTCAACTTCGGGCGCGCCGAGGTCTACACCGGGAGCAGCTACGAGCGGCTGCTCCGGGCCAGCGGCCGGCTGCGCGGCGCGTTCCCCAGCTTCAGCTACGTCATCGCGGACGAGCGGGCCGAGATGCTCTTCCGCATCCTGGCCGTCGCGTTCACCGTCCGCAACTTCGCGTCGGACTCGCTCGCCAACCTGAACAGTGCCTCCGGGTACGAGGCCGCGCTGCTGGGGCACTTCTACCCGGGCAGCGCGGCCGCCGACCTGCCGGCGCGAGCGGCCGCGCTCAAGGGCCGGGT
>JACRCY010000124.1 GCA_016218785.1 Deltaproteobacteria bacterium | reverse complement strand
TCAACGCGAGAAGCAGATCCTCGTGGCGGTAAGAGACCTGAGAGCGCTGCGCTACCAGTAGCCTAACTCCTCACCCCGCTTGGCATTCTCTGGAGCGGAAATCCCCCAGAACGGACCCCCGTTGGTGCGGAATGTAGGGTAAAGGCTGCCCGCGATAGCGTTTGTGGCTCGTCCGCGACGGTGGTAGGGTATGCAGTGGTCAACCGCGCGAGGGGCCCCATGTCGAATCGTTCGCTCGCCTTGCTGCTTGGTTCGGCGCTGCTCGCGGTGACGCTCGGTTGCGGCCCGAGCGGCCCCGAGCGTCGTCCGCGGAGCGCCGACGACGAGGAGAAGCAGTCGCGGAGCGACGCGCGCATGGGGCCGCTGCGCACCGTCTGGGACTACACGCCGAAGTTCAAGGAGTGCTACGACGAGGCCCGGCGGGTGCACTCGGACCTCGTGCTCCGGGCGACCATCGACATCGAGGTCGACGGCAAGTGGCGCGTGACCCGCACGTACCTGAGCACGGCGAAGCCGATCGACGACTCGCTGAAGAAGTGCCTGCTCCGCGTGGCGGAGGGAATCGTCTTCCCGGCGAGCGGCGAGTCCTTCAAGGTCAGGCCGGCCATCGTCTTCCAGCCCTGAGCGCGGGCGCGGCGCCCTCAGCCGGCGTCGCCATCCAGGAACCGCGCGACGTCGGCGAGGTGCTCTGTCCGGCGCACCCGCGGCAGGCTCTGGAGGAACGCGGCGCCGTAGCGGCGCGTCAGGATGCGGCGGTCGAGCACCACCACGACGCCGCGGTCGGTGGCGGTGCGGATGAGGCGGCCGAAGGCCTGCTTGAAGGCGATGACCGCGCGTGGCAGGCTCTGCGTCAGGAAGCAGCGCTCGTCGCGCTCGGAGATGGCGTCGAGGAGCGGGTCGTCGGGGGTGAGGAACGGGAGGCGGTCGATCACCACACACGACAGCGACTCGCCGGGCACGTCCACGCCGCCCCAGAACGACTCGGTGCCGAGGAGCACCGAGTGGACATCGCGGCGGAACTCCTCGATGAGGGCCGTCCGCGGGAGGGCGCCCTGGCAGAGCACCCGGTGGCCGCTGCCCACGATGCGGTCGAGCGTCAGGTTGAGGTTGCGATACGACGTGAACAGGGCGAGGGTGCGGCCCCGGGCCAGGTCGATCACCTCCGCGACCGTGTCGGCCACGGCCGCCGGGAAGGCGGGCTCGGAGGGCAGCGGCATCCCGTCGGGGACGACCAGCAGGCACTGGTCGCGGAAGCTGAAGGGGCTGTCGACGATCAGCTCCCGTGACATGTCGACGCCCAGCTCGCGCCGCACGAACTCGAAGGACTCGCCGGCGCTGAGCGTCGCCGAGGTGACCGTCACGCTCCGCGCGGACGAGAAGAGGGCGCGTGCGAGGAAGGGCGCGACGTCGACCAGCTTGCTGCACAGGGCCGCGCGCTCCTCGTCGTCGACGTCGAGGTAGTAGACCGCGCCGCGGTCGGAGAGGCTCATGGCCGCGCCGCTGCGCTCGCCGAGCGTGTCGGCGCGCCGCGCGGCGCGCTCGAGGTCGGCGTGCTCGCCCTGGTCCTGCGCCGCCTCCGCGGCCGCGACGTACGCGCGGGCCGCCTGCCGGAGGGTCGCGCAGAGGTCCTCGCAGGGCACGCGCCCTGGCTCGCGCAGCCGGGCGCGGTAGTCGGGGGAGCGCCGATAGGCGAGGAGCGCGCCGAAGAAGGCAGTGGCCTGCTCCTCGAGGGCCGCGCGCAGCCCCTCGTGGCCGGCGCGCGGCTCGTACCCGTCGAGCGCCTGGGCCAGGTGGCCCTCGGCTGCGAACACGGCGGCGAGGGTGGGGGCGATCACGCCCGCGGTCCGTCGCCGCCGCCCGCGGGCAGCTCGAGGCCGAACGTGGTACCCGCCTCGTCGCTGCTGGTCACGTCGACGCTCCCGCCGTGGGACTGGATGACCGACTTGACGATGGGCAGCCCGAGGCCCGTGCCCCCGGCGGCGGCGCGGGTGGTGAAGAAGCGGTCCCAGATGCGGCCCAGGTTGGCCGCGCTGATGGCCGGCCCCTGGTTGTGCACGGTGGTGCGCACGCGGTCGCCGGGGAGGTCCACGACGCGCACCGTGACCGGGGAGTCGGGCCGCGCGTGCGCCAGCGCGTTCTCGACGAGGTTGGCCAGGGCCGAGGCCACGTGGGCGCGGCGGCCGAAGCGGTGCATGGTGCGCGCCGCGTACTCGACGACGACCTCCGCGGGCCCCTGTGCCTGCGCCGCCACCTCGCGCACCAGGGCCTCGAAGTCGAAGACCTCGGCCGGGCCGGCGTCCGACTCGACCCGCCCGAGCTCGAGGAGGCGGGTGACGAGGCGGTCGAGGCGGTGCGCGTCCTGGAGGATGTTCTCGAGGAACCGGGCGCGCGCGGCCGGGTCCTCGGCGGCGCCCTCGAGCAGCAGCTCGGTGGCGCCGCGGATGCCGGTCAGGGGCGACTTGAACTCGTGACTGATGTTCGCCGACAGCTCGGCCACGTAGCGGGCGCGCTCGTCGAGCCGGCGCGCCATGGTGTCGAAGGCGCGCGCCAGCTGGCCGATCTCGTCGCGCCGCTCCAGGCTCAGGCGCGCGCGGCGGTCGCCGGCGGCGATGGCTCCAGCTATCCGCGTGAGGCGCGTGAGCGGCCGCGAGATGGTGGCGGCGAGGAAGAGCGAGAGCACGGCGGTGGCCGCGAGCGCCGCCAGGAGCACCTTGAGGAGCGTCGTGCGCAGCCGGTGCATGGCGGTGCGAACCGGGTTGGTCGACCGCGTGACGTAGATCACCGCCGCGACGCGCCCGTCGCGCATGACCGGCACGGCCGAGAAGAGGAAGACGCGGTCGCCCTTCTCCCAGACCCGCGTGGCGGCCGCATACTGGCCGCGCAGCGCCTTGCGCACCTCGCTGCGGTGGACGGTGTCGACGGGGATCGGCGGGTGGCGCGGCGCCCTGGCCTTCGCGGCCGGCCCCTGGCCGCGGCCGAGGAGCTTGGGCGGCTGCTCGGCGCGCCCCTCGGGCGGCCCGCCGGCGTGGGAGTCGCTGACGACCGCGCCCTGCGCGTCGAGGAGGCGGATGCGGGTGCGCGTGTCGGCCGCGGCCGCCGCGAGCATGGGCGCCCGCTCCGCCAGGCGCACGCCCGCCGGGTCGGCCACCAGCACCTGCCGGAGCAGCTGCGCCTGGTGGATCATGTCGCGCTCCAGGGCGCCGAGCATCTCGCGCTCGTAGAAGCGCGCGAACCCGATGCCGACCAGCGGCACCGACACGATCAGGACGTTGACCAGCAGCAGCCGGTAGCGGATGCGGAAGATGAAATCCGTCCAGCGCCGGCGCCGCTCCTCGCTCCGCCAGCCCTCGCGCCGCTCCTCGCTCATTCCGGATCGCTCGCCTTGTAGCCGAGACCGTGGACGGTGGTGATCGGATCGACGCCGAACGGGCGCAGCTTGGCGCGGATGCGGCGGATGTGGGTGTCGATGGTGCGCTCCGTGATGTGGTAGTCGTCGGAGCGGGCGCGGTCGATGAGCTGCGAGCGGGTCAGGACGCGCCCCGGTCGCTCCAGCAGGGCGTGGAGCACGCGGAACTCGGTCACGGTGAGGTCGACCTTCCGGCCGTCCACGCGGACCTCGAAGCAGGGGAGGTCCACCTCGACGCGGCCGTGGCGCAGGACCTCCGCCTTCGCTGGCGTGACCGCCGCCGTCGCGACGGTTGCCTGAGGAACGACCGATGCCGCGCCGACCGCGGCGCGGCGCAGCACCGCCTTGACGCGCGTGGCCAGCTCGCGCGGGCTGAACGGCTTGGCCACGTAGTCGTCGCCGCCCAGCTCCAGCCCCACGATGCGGTCCACCTCCTCGCCGCGCGAGGAGAGGAAGATGATGGGGATCGGGCCGCGGGCGCGCAGGCGCCGGCACACCTCGAGGCCGTCCAGCTCGGGCATCAGGATGTCGAGGACCACCAGGTCGACGCCGCCCGACTCGGCCTGGCGGAGCGCCTCGTGACCGTCGGCGGCGCACCGGACCGTGAACCCCTCCCGCTCCAGGGCGTACTGGACCACCTCGCGGATGTGGGCCTCGTCATCGACGATCAGCACGGTGGGCATCGGTCACCCCGCCTCAAGGCAGGTGGGGATCATCATCGAGCATCTGGTCCAGGCCTTCAACCCGGGAAACGATCTCGCGCACCAGCTCGGCGGAGGAGGCGTCCGCGGAGCCGGCCAGGCGCACCAGCTCGGCCTGGGTGGTGAGCTGCTCGAGCAGCTCGCCGACCTCGTCCAGCTCCCGGGCGAAGCGGTCGCGCATGGCGCGCAGGCGCCGGATGTTCTGCAGGCGGATGCCGGCGGCGGCGAGCGCGCACTCGGTGGCGTCGCGGCGCTTGAGCTCCTCGAGCCGGGTCACGGTGGCGGGCTCCGAGAACTCGGGCCGGCCGAGCAGCCCGTCGATCTCGGCGATCTTGTCGGCGGCCACGCGCAGGCGCTGCCCGAGCCCGTGCACCGTGGACTCGTCGGGGAGGAGGGCCCCGAGGGCAGTGCCGCGGGCCCGCCGCAGCGCCACCACGAAGGTCGCCTCCGCGCCGGTCCCCGCGTGGTCGGCCCCTTTGAGCTTGAGCAGCAGGAACGGTCCGTAGAGCGGCCAGAGGACGGCGAGGAGCAGGGCGTCCGCCGCGCGGCCGGGCCCCGAGGCATGGTCGCCCGCCGCTCCCGCGGCCCCGGACCCGCGCCGGTGCACCAGCGATGCCACGGCGCACCCGAAGCCCACGAGGAGGTAGACGGCCGCCAGCTCGGCGAGCCTCATTCGCCACCTCGGGCCCCTGGGCGCGAGCGGCGCCCGTCGTCGCTGGACCGCGCATCCCGGGCGTCGGGCTCGCCCGGGAGCGGCGCGGCCTCGCGGTGGTAGATCCCCCGCGCGGAGTCGAGCGAGGTCGCGACCGCCTGGAGGAAGCTGCTCTCCACGCCGCGGACGAACGGCGCCGCCGGGGTGCGCGGCCGCACCAGGTACGGCCGCAGCGTCCACGACATCTGCGCGCCCACCATCACGAAGACGCACAGCAGCGCGAGGCACGCGGCCCCGCGGGCGCGGCCTTCGTCGGCGAGCCCGCGCACCAGCAGGGCCAGACCGACGAGGCCGCCCAGGGCACAGCAGCCGACCGTCAGCAGCACGAGGACGTGGTACGAGGCGTGCAGACTGACGGCCAGCAGGATGACGGGAGCCAGCGCCGCGAGCACCAGGCTGCCGCGGGCCAGCGCCGCGAGCACCAGCGCCAGGTCGCGGCGCATGGAGGCGGTGCGGCACAGGCCGGAGTTGATGGCGCTGAGGGCCGGGGCGCAGATGGCGGCGGTGAGCAGCACGACGAGCGGCAGCTTGACCGCGGCGAAGAGCACCTGCAGGCCGCCGCGGTAGGCGCCGAGGCACGCACCGAACACGGCGCCGCAGACGAAGATCGTGAGGATCATGGTGCGGGCCAGCCCGGCGAGGTCGTTGCCGTCGCGGATGCGGCAGAGGATCGCGCCCGAGTAGCGGAGCAGGAGGTCGATGGCCTGGAGCGAGCGCGGCGGACGCGGAAGGTCGAGGCCCTCGACGAGGGCGGTCGCGGAGGTGGGGGTGGGCGCGGCGGCGATGGCGGTCGAGTCGGTCATGGTCCCCTCCCTAGCTCCCCGGCAGCGTCGAGGTGAGGAGCCGGGCGCCAATGGCGCCGCACACGAAGGCCCAGGCCACGAAGACCGGCAGCGCGCGGAGGTGCGTGCCGCGGCTGTGGAACATCGACAGGTAGAGGATGCGGAGGCCGCAGAGGACCGAGGCCGCCACCACCACCACCGCGAGGCAGCGGACCACGCGGGGGTCGGTGGTGGTCGCGAGCAGGAACGCGGTCGGCGCGGCCAGGCCGAGGAGCACGGTGCCGCTGGCGCGGAGCGCGCACCCCACGGTCGTGACCGCGGCGCCGGCGGGCGGCGCCACGCCGAGCAGCGAGGTGCCGATGTAGAGCGCCGGCACCATGAGCAGGGTGAGCCCCAGGACCACCGCCGGGACCACGGCGGCCTCGGTCAGCAGGGCCCGGGGGCCGAAGGGCAGGCCGAGGGCGGCGCCCACGGCCACGGGGCCGCCGAGGGTGACGAGCACCGCCATGGGCCAGGAAATCGACTCGGTCTTCGTCATGGCTTCCTCCTTGTGCTGAGGAAACCAGACTGGTCGGGCGTGGCGGAGGCGGGGTCGTGGAGAGGCGGAGGAGAGAAGGTGGCAGGCGCCGTGGCTACCGGCCGGATCGACGTCGGCGGAGGAGGAGGGCCCCGACGCCGAGGAGCCAGCCGAGAGCCACGACGCCGCCGGTGGCGGAGCCGGTCGCGACGCTGCACGAACCGAAGACGTAGGAAGGGCCGTCGGCGCCTGGGCCGGGGCCCGGCTCCCCACCATGGGGGTCATTGGGGTCGTAGGGGTTGGGGACGCCGCCGTCGCCACCCGACGGGTTGACGGGCGGAGGCTCCACGTCGACGTAGATGGTGACCGTGGCGGTGCCGGTGGCGCCGGCGTCGTCGGTGACGGTCAGGGTCACGACGTAGGTCCCCTTCGCCGCGTAGTTCTTGGTCGGATCCTGCTGGCTGGCGCTGGTGCCGTCGCCGAACTGCCAGGCGTACGACACCACGCTGCCGTCGGCGTCCTGCCCCTGCCCGTGGAACACGACCTGGAGCGGCGCCGGGCCGGCGGTCGTCGAGGCCTGGATGTTCGCCGTCGGCGCCTGGTTGGGCGTGCCCGTCGGCGCGAAGGTCAGGGTCTTGCCGCCGAGGTCGATGGCCTTGGCCGTCGTGAACTCCTCGAAGACGGCGGTCTTGCCCTCGTACGAGATGATCGTGCCGGTCAAGCTCGAGAGGTCGCTCTCGCTGCCCGAGTTCCCCGAGCCGCCCTTGGAGACGCCGACGACGCACGGCGGGCTGGACAAGCTCTGGTAGGCGATGGTCACCCGCCCCGACGAGTTGAGCGTCACGGTGGCGCTGTTGCTGCCGCCGTTCCCGCCGCTGGTGTACAGCGGCACGCCCGTGTAGGTGATGGTCATGGTGTTCGGGTCGTCCTTGCGGTACTTCACCTGGCCGCCCGCGCCGGGGTTCATGTCGGCGTAGAAGATGCCGATGCGCGGCGCGCCCGTCAGGAAGCGCGAGCGCGAGCGCTCCACGGACGCGTTGTCGGACGCGCCGAAGGTGAGGTTGCCGTCGGAGTTGATGGCGACGTCGGTGTGGGTCTGGCCGAAGAAGGGGAACGAGAAGCCGAGTTGGATGGTGCGGGTGTCGTCGTCAGCGAGGGAGATGGTCTGCTCGGTCGGGTCGAAGGTCGGGTCGCAGGCGTCCCCCTTGCCGTCGAGGTCGGAGTCCTTCTGGTCCGGGTTCGGCGCGGCCGGGCAGTTGTCGCGGACGTCGGGGATCCCGTCCTGGTCCGTGTCGGTCGGGTCCTGCGCCGCGTACTCGATGTAGGTGGGGTCCTCCTCGATCATGGCCACGCCGTAGGCGATGCGCATGTAGCCGCTCTCGCCCCACCCGTCGCCCCAGCTGTTGCGCATGATCCAGACGCCGGTCCCCTGGCTGTGGGTGACGGTGTCGTCCCACCCGACCAGCGCCACGATGTGGTTGGTCTGGCCGTAGTTGCACTCGGTCGAGTCGTAGACGCCGCCGGTGTAGCCGATCTGGGAGCCGCAGGCGTTCACGGTCACGCCGATGACGCCGTACTGGTAGATGGCGGACCTCATGGCCTCGCGGTCACCCGGCTGGATCGAGTGCCAGGCCGTGAGGGTGTAGGGGTGGTCGAGCCCGCTCGAACGGCACTGCTGGTCGTAGGCGGCGTAGGGGTAGACGCTCTCCATCACCGCGCCCGGGTTCTTGTAGAGGTCGTACACCCAGTAGCCGCCGCCGCAGCCGAAGCCCTCGCCGTTGCAGTCGACGGCGAACTGCTCGGAGAGGTCCACGATCTTCTGGTCGAAGATGGCGATGGCGCCCTCGAGGACCGCCGTGGAGCCGAAGGCCCAGCAGCTGCCGCAGCCGCCCTGGTCGCGGACCGCCGGGAGCCCGACCCCCTGGGTACGCCAGTCCCACTTCGAGGGCGCGGCGCCGGGGGGTGGAGGGGGCGGCGTGATGTTGCGCACGCGGTTCGCGGGCTTCCTCAGGCCGGCGAGCTGATCCATGCTGCGGTGGATGGCAGGGTTGTCGCCCACGGTGTAGCTGAACCCGCGCATCGCGACGTCCCGCCGATGGAACGCCAGCCGTCGAGCCGCCTCGGCCGCATCGGGGCTAGCCAGGTCGGGGCCGCGGGTGAAGCCCTTGGTGAGAACCGCCTCGGCCGGCGAGTCGCCAGGGGCACGCGACTCCGGGCTGCAGGCCACGACGAGGGAGGCCGCGAGGAGGGCGAGGGCAGGGGCGAGCGCTCGACGCATGCCCGCATGAGGGGCAAGCCGCGTGCCACCGCCCCGTCTAGCCGTACACCGGGTCGGCAGTGCCGCCGCGGGGCCGCGTCACTGGCGGAAGCCCGGTCTGCCACCACGTGATCCACTCGTGATCGCGCAGTCTTGCGAATTGACAGCCGAAATCCGGAGCGGCTGGGGGCTCGAGGCCAGGGGGAGCCGGACCAGTGGGAGCAAAGTCTCCAACGCGGGGGCCGGAGGCCCCTTTCCTCGACGGGGAGGCCCTCGCGCGAAGACGCGATCAGCGCCGGCGAGCCCATGCGGCCGCGAAGTCGTCGACGTGCTCTTCCTGCGACGGCGTCTCGAGGGAGCCCGGCCGCGCCTCGCGCACGAGGGTGACCGCCCCGGCCGGCGCGAGGCCGCGCGCGACCAGGCAGCAGGCGGCGACGAGCCCGGTGCGGCCGATGCCACCCCAGCAGTGGACGACGACGGTCCGCCCGGCCGCGAGCAGGCCGCCCAGGCGCTCGACGAGCGCGACGAGGTCGTCCATGGAGGAGGGCACGGACATATCGCGGATCGGGAACCAGATGGTCTCGAGGCCGTGCGCCCGGGCGCGCTCGAGGAGGTCCGGGATCCCCAAGGCAGCGAGCTCGTGCGCCTCGAGCAGCGTGACCAGCACCTCGGCGCCGTAGACCTCGCGCAGACGCTCCAGGTCCTCGTCCAGGTCGCGGTCCCAGAGGCGCGTGCCGTCCTTCTTGCCGGGGGCGAAGGTCAGACCGAGGCGGCCCGGGAGCCCGAGCGTGGCGCCCTCGAGCACGTCCACGCGCAGCGGATCGGTGCGCGAGGTCTTCACGGCGGCCTCAGAAAACGCACTCCGCCTCGAGGCCGGGGAGGTGGGCGATGCCGCGCCCCTTCGCGTTGGTCGGCGGCCAGGTCTGGCTCGTCCGGACGTTGCGCGCGAGGTAGAAGAACAGCATGTAGCTGGCCGCCAGGCGCCAGCGCTTCGCCACGGTCCAGCGGGCGCCGACGCCAGTCTGGATGAGCGACAGCGACGGGTTGTCGAGCGTGAAGGTCTCGTCGGGGATGGGCGACCGATCGAACGAGGCGCCCGCCATCACCTCGAAGTCGGGGCGTCGGCGCCACGGCCGCACGAGCGCGCCAGCGCCGATCTCGTAGCTCAGGCGGTAGTTCTTGTCGCGCGACAGGGAGTCCTGCGACACGGCCTCCTGGCCCGGCTGCGCGAGGTCGTAGTAGGGCGTGATGACCTGCCGCTGGTACAGGTTGTAGAACCACAGGCGGTAGTCGACCGCGATCTCGAGGCGGGGAGTGGGCCTGAAGCCCAGGCCCGCCTGCAGCGACGGCGGGATCGGCATCTCGACGGCGAGGCGGGTGGGGAGCTTGTACCCCACAGTCTCGAGCACCGCCGGCAGCGCTTGGGGGTTGCCCGCGACGGCCGGGCCCAGGCCCTGGAAGCCCACGCCGCCCACGAACCGTGCCGGCGTGGCGGCGCTCGCGCCGAGGGCGAAGCGGAGCCAGCGCGTCGGCGCGACCAGCACCGACGCGCCGCCCCCCACGCCGTGGTCGACCCCGGTGTAGTCCATGCGGATGTCGCCGAGGAGGCTCTGCCCCATGAGCGCCAGGCTCGACGGCTGCTCCCCCTTGGGGGTGAGCGCGTCCACCACCGAGAGCTTCTGCGAGAAGCTGAGGCGCATGTAGTTGTAGGAGACGTTCGCGCCCACGGCGACATACGGGCTGGGGCGCCAGCCGATCGCCGCGGTGGTCGAGAGCACCAGGAAGTAGCCGCCGATGAGGCTGTACGCGGTCGGCGCGTCCCTCGGCAGCCAGGCGCCGTAGAAGTCGGGCGCGTAGACCGCGAGGCCGACGGTGACGCCGCGCAGGCGGCTGGACCAGCGCTCGAGGTCGGTGCCCGCCGCCAGGAAGGGGAGCACGCCGAAAGTCTTCTCCGGCCGGATCTGCTGGCGGTAGTAGCCATCCGGCCGGATGGGCCAGGGGCAGGCCGACCGGCCCGGCGCGCCGCAGCCGGCCGGGTTGATCTCGGGGAACCGCACCGGGTCGAGCGCCTGCAGCTGGAACTCGGTCTGCAGGAAGGTCAACGACGACGAGACGTGCAGGCGCAAGCCGGGCTGGTCGGCGAGGCCCGCCGGGTTGTGGAAGATGGCGGTGAGGTCGTCGGGGAAGGCGAGGTTGGCCATCTCGCCGCTGCGGCGGCCGCCGATGATGGTGATGGTGAAGCCGCCGCCGCTCGCCGGCACCGGCAGCGCCAGCGCGAGCGCCAGCGCGACGACCACGAACGCGCGGGCCCCCGGCGCCAGGCCGCCGGCGCGTCGGTGGGGTCCACTCTCGACCATGCGCCAGTATAGATCCGGCCGCCTCGTTTCCGCTTGTCTCGATCGCCTACCGCAAGGGCGCGAAGCGCGACGGCACGCGCCCCCTGTTCCTGGTCGGCTACGGCGCGTATGGCCTCCCCCGGACGGTGGCGTGGTGGCCGCCGACCACGGTCAGGCAGCGGGGGTTCCAGTCCTTCACGTCGGCGCAGATCTCGAGCGCGGGGTGCACGTTCACCGAGTACGCGGTGACGCCGACGACCTCTGGCGCGAACTCCTGGAGCACGGCCGCGAGATCGGCGCCGAGGCGCAGGTCGACGAGCCGCACGTCGTGGTGCGGGCGAACGGCGGCCCCCAGCAGCTCGAGCGCCAGCGGCTCGAAGCAGTAGAAGTCGTCGCCTGCCAGCGCGGCCGACCCCTTCGCCGGCTGAACGAGAAGGATCTTCATGCGCCGTCGACCTCACCCGGCCGGCTACGCCGGCGGCCTGATCGACCCGCAGTGGCCGGGGACGCCGCCGCCGCCGCAGGTGTCGGGCGGGATGCAGGGGCCGCAGTCGAGGAGGTTGCCGCAGCCGTCGCCGGCCGGCCCGCACTCGATGTCCTGCGTGGCGCAGTCGATGGGCGTGCAGTCGGGGTGGCCGCAGTGGCCGGGGATGCCGCCGCCGCCGCAGGTATCGGGCGGGACGCACTCGCCGCAGTCGATCTGGTCGCCGCAACCGTCGCCGGTGGAGCCGCACTCCCAGCCGTAGTGGGCGCAGTCGTAGGGTTGGCAGGTGTCGTTGTGGCCGCACAACCCGGGGATGCCGCTACCGCCGCACGTGTCGGGCGGGGTGCAGGTGCCGCAGTCGATCTCGTTGCCGCAGCCGTCGCCGGCCGGGCCACAGAAGAGATTCTGCTGCCCGCAGCTCAGCGGGTCGCACGAGTGGCCGCACTGGCCGGGGCCGCCGCCGCCACCGCAGGTGTCGGGCGGGATGCACGGGCCGCAGTCGAGCTGGAGGCCGCAGCCGTCGCCGGCGGGCCCGCAGAAGATGCCCTGCTGGGCGCAGGTCTTCGCCGGGCACACGGTGTGGCCGCAGACGCCGGGGACGCCGCCCCCGCCGCACCAGTCGGGCGGCACGCAGTTGCCGCAGTTCAGCGCGCCGCCGCAGCCGTCGCCGGCCGGCCCGCAGTTGAAGCCGAGCTGGGCGCAGGTGAGGGGCGTGCAGGTGGGCGGCGGCGGCGGGTTGTCGGGCTGGATGCAGTTCGACAGGTCGAAGATCATGAACTCGAGGATCTTCTCCTGCGGCGTCAGGGTGGTGCCGGCGCACTCGGCCGGGAACACGACCGGGGTGGTCGGGCCGTAGGCGTAGACGTTGGTCACATGGAAGTCCGAGAAGAGCACGCGGCCGCACTGGTCGTCGGCGGGCGTGCCGACCGGCGTGTTGAAGGTGTAGTGCTGCACCGTCTGCGGCGACGCCGAGTAGATCCAGCGCTGCGACGGCGCGACGACGCTCGAGACGTCCTGGCGGGCCTTGTTGAGCGACACCTGTCCGGGCGCGGACTGCGCGCCGACGATCTCGAGCCACTGCCGGAAGGCCTGCCCCTTGGGGAAGGAGGTGTCGACCGAGGCGGTGAAGGGGTCCGTCAGGAAGGGCTGCCAGAAGTGCCAGTTGGCGGTCCCGGAGAACGGCACGGGGCCCGAGCCGGCGGGGCTCTTCCAGCCGTTGCTCAGCCAGGCGTAGGCGTAGTGCGTGGCGAAGACGCGACCGCCGGAGTTGGCGTAGTTGATGACCCGCTGCTGGTCGGCGGCCTTGTCGTAGGGGAGCCCCTCGCAGCCGAAGAGCACCATGTCGTACTTCGCGAGCTCGGCGGCGCTCTCGGTCAGCTCGTTGGAGTACGGCGCGCCGCCGGTCACGTCCGCGCCGCGGCCGTAGCAGGTGCCTGTGGAGCAGTCCCTCACCTCCGAGCGGAAGATCTGGATCCGGCCGGTGCCGCCGTGCGACGAGGGGACCGTGAACTCGGCGTCGTCCACGCCCATCTTGCGGACCACGCACTCGAGCGCGTCGACGGCGCCGGTGACCATGGCCATGAGCGGGATGTCCCCCTCGGACTTGTTCTTGGGCAGGCGCGTCAGGGACGCCGGCAGGGCGTGGTCGGTGCACGCGGTGACGTTCGGGATGGTGACCTGGCGCCGCCAGCGGCCGACCTGGATGACGAGCGGGATGTTCTGGCCGGCCGGCACGTCGTCGAGGACGAACTTGCCGTCGGGACCCGTGGTGGCGCGCACCAGGGGGCTCCCGGAGACCTCGGTTCCGCACTTGTCGCACGAGACGCCCGGGGTGAACGGCAGCACGGCGGCGTTGGGGATGTAGACGAGCGCGTTGTAGATCGGATCGGTCCCGGCCGGGTTGGTGACGGTGCCGCTGATCGAGGTCAGCGTGCCGCCGTCGCACGGCTGCCGCTGCAGGCAGAGGTTGGTGCATGGCACGCCGCCGTCGGGGTGCCCGCCGCCGCAGGCTCCCGGGGTGCCGCCGCCGCCGCAGATGTCGGGGGGCGTGCAGGTGCCGCACTGGATGAGGTTGCCGCAGCCGTCGCCGGCCGGGCCGCAGTTGAAGCCGAGCTGGGCGCAGGTCTTGGGCACGCAGGCGTTGCTGCCGCCGCACACGCCGGGGGTGCCGGCGCCGCCGCAGGTCTGGGGCGCGGTGCAGGTGCCGCACTGGAGCAGGCCGCCGCAGCCGTCGCCGGCCGGGCCGCAGTGGATGTTCTGCTGGGCGCACGTCTTCGGGACGCAGCCGCTGTTGCCGCCGCAGTGGCCGGGCTGGCCGCCACCGCCGCAGGTCTGGGGCGCGGTGCAGGTGCCGCACTGGAGGAGGCCGCCGCAGCCGTCGCTGGCCGGGCCGCAGTTGTAGCCGAGCGTGGCGCACGTCTTGGGCACGCAGGCGCCGGTGCCGCTGTGGCCGCAGACTCCAGGGGTGCCGTCGCCGCCGCAGCTGTCGGGCGGGGTGCAGGTGCCGCAGTCGATGAGGCCGCCGCAGCCGTCGCCGCCCGGGCCGCAGTAGAGGCCGATCTGGGCGCAGACGAGCGGGAAGCAGCCGCTGTTGCCGCCGCAGGCGCTGGGGACCCCGCCGCCGCCGCAGGTCAGGGGCGCGGCGCAGTCGCCGCAGTCGATGAGGCCGCCGCAGCCGTCGCCGGCGGGGCCGCACGAGATCGCCTGCTCCGCGCACGTCCGCGGCCGGCACAGCTGGCCGCACACGCCGGGGATGCCGCCGCCGCTGCAGGTCTCGGGCGCGACGCACTCGCCGCACTCGAGGATGCCGCCGCAGCCGTCGCCGACCCGCCCGCAGTTGACGCCGGCCTGGGCGCAGCTCGCGAGGCAGCCCCAGTTGACGTCGGCCGCGGCGTCCTGCTGCCCAAACGGGACCGCCCCCGACGGACCGCAGCTGCACCCGGGGGCCAGGCACGAGATGATCAGTCCAACGATTGCGTATCGCATGCTCCCACCCTTACGGGGCCGGCTATAGCATCGGGCCACGGGCGACTGCAACAGGGTAGTGCAGGTCGGGCGGCCCGGCGGCCCGCTACCAGTCGACCGGGCGGTAGTCCTTGAAGAAGAGGCCGAAGGCGTGGTGGCCGGTCTTGAGGCCGCTGAAGAGCGGGTCGAGCACCCGGGCCGCGCCATTCTAGACCGGCGGGGCGGGGCGCGCTCTGCTACCCTCGCGGTGGCGCAGGCCCCCGATGCTCGAACGACTCGATCAACACCCCCTGGCGGGACGCTTCAACCGGCTGCTGCCGGAGCATGTGTACAAGGCGGTCGAGGCCGGCGGCCGGCGTTGCACCGGCCGCTTCGTCGTCTTGAACAGCTACGAGAACCGCGTCTACCAGCTCGAGCTCGACGACGGCTCGATGGTGGTGGGGAAGTTCTACCGCTCCGGGCGCTCCGCCTCGTCCACTACGCGACCTGGATCGCGCGCCGCTGGGAGGACCCCACCTTCAAGCGCACCTTCGGCTACTTCGGCACGCTCCAGTTCTGGGAGGCCGAGATCCAGTCGCTGCGCGAGCAGATCGCGCGCATTGATCAGGAGGAGTAGGGGACCGCGGCCCGTTCCCAGGGGCTCAGCCCCGACCGGATCACCGCCGCCACCTCCTCCATGAGGCGCTCGCGGTCCTCGAGCGACCGCGGCGCTACCTCGATGGGCTCGTGGACGGTGATGCGCACGCTCCCCGGGAGGAGCCGCAGCGTGTGGCCCGGCAGGACGTGGCGCGAGCCCGAGATCGACACGGGCAGGATGGGGAGCCCCAGCTCCAGGGCCATCATGAAGCCTCCCTTCTTGAAGGCCTGCAGGCGGCCGTCGTGGCTGCGCGTGCCCTCGGGGAAGATCATGACCGACACGCCCCCCTCGAGGAGCCTGGCCGCCGCCCGCATGCTGGCGATGGCCCTCTCGCGGTCCGAGCGGTCCACGAAGATGTGGCCGACGGCGGCACACCCCCACCCCAGGCCCGGTACCTGGCGCAGCTCCTGCTTCATGATCCAGCGGAACTGTCGCCCCCAGTGGCCGTAGAAGGCGAGGATGTCGAAGTGGCTCTGGTGGTTGCTCATGATCACGTAGGACTGGCCGGCCTTCGCGCGCTCGCGCCCCCGGATCCGCACCCACGTGAAGTTGGCCCGGCACAGGCACCACGCCCAGATGGTGCCGCAGTGGAAGGCCACGCGGCGGCTCACCAGGCTGGATGTCGCCGGGAAGCGGCACGAGCATGAACGGCAGGTGGCCACGGGTCAAGCGGTCCGCCGCCGGGCGGTCCGCCGCCGGGGTGGCCGCCGCCGCGGTAGCGCCCGCGCTGCCGGCGCTCGGCGCCGGGGACCTCCCGCACCTGGGGCCCGTAGCCCACGGGCCGGGCGCCGCAATGTTGCGGGGCGCCGGGACCCTTCACCCCATTCCGGGGGCCGGAGCCCCGGTGCGGGGCGCCTCGACTCACGTGAATGCGCGCTGTTGGCGCTGGCACGAGACGTGCTCTGCCCTGGTGCGTGGCACCACGGCGACAGGCGAGGGCAGCAGCGGGCAGCGCGGCGGGCGTCGCCGGGCTCCTCGCCATGGCCCTGGTGGCGGCGGCCCTGGTCATCGTGGCGACCGTCGCGGCCGGGTGCGACGGGCTCATCGGCTCCGCTCCCGACCCGGTGCCGGAGGCGGACGGCGGCGCGGCGCCGAAGGCCGACGACGACACCACCCCCTACGATCCCGCGCCCTCCACCCCGCCGACCCCCGATGACGGGTCCAACAGCGCCCCGCCGCCCGAGCCCGACTCGGTCACCGTCAACGTCGGCATCAACCGCGGCATCGTGGCCGACTACCCCGGCGACGCGTGCGGCAGCGTGGCGAGCCTCCTCGTGATCGACGCCGTGGCGCCGGGGGGCACGAGCCTCGGGCACCAGGAGCTGGACTGCCGTCGGGGCGGCTACAACGGCTTCACCTGGTACGACCGGGCGCCCGGCACCTACGTCGCCACGGTGCAGCTCTTCGAGGTGGACAGCTACGGCACGCGCGCGGCCGTGACGCCGCCCCGGGTCGTCCGCGGGGACCTCGTCGCGGGGCAGGGTGCGGTCCTCTGGGCCGACTTCACCTACCGGGACATCGACACGGCGTTCACCGGCAACCTCAAGTGGCAGGTCGGGTGGGTGAGCGCGGCGCAGCCCGACGTCGAGCAGAGCTGCGGCGACGCCCTGCCGGCGGTGGCGCAGCAGCGCATCACGGTCCGCGACGACGCCGGCGCCGTGGTCGACGGCTGGGCCCGGGGGCCCGACGGCTTCGTGCGCACCGACGGCAGCGCGCCCGGCGCCTGCAGCAGCTTCGCCACCAGCGACGCGCTGGTCGTCACCGGGCTGCGCTGGGGCGTCTACACCGTGACCGTCGAGGGGCTCGACACCGCCGGCCAGGTCGCCTACTGCGAGCGGCGCCCGCTCTTCGCGCCCATCGGCGATGGCGTGATCTTCCACCTGGTCGCCACCGCCGGCGCGTGCCCGGCCGAGGAGATGTAGCGGCTCCGCGCCGGAGCTACGCTGGCGCCCGCGGTGGGCGCGCGTCTCACCGCATGGGTCCCCACGCGCCCGCCGGGATGAAGCCGGCCCAGTAGAACGGGTTGTCGGTCCCGGGCCGCTGCAGCACCGCGAGCTGCGCCTCCCGCAGTGCCTCGGAGCGCCCCTTGCCCGCGAGCAGGCGCTGGTAGAACTCGACCATGAGGTCGCGGGTGACCTTGTCGTCAACTTTCCACAGGCTCATGACCTGGCTCTCGGCGCCGGCGATGACGAGCGCGCGCCGCAGGCCGTAGACGCCGTCGCCGGCCCGCACCTGTCCGAGCCCGGTCTCGCAGGCCGAGAGGACCACGAGCTGCGTGCCGCCGAGATCGAGGCCGCTCGCCTCGAGCGCGGTGAGGATGCCGTCCTCGGTGCCCCCCGAGAGGACCGCCGTCGTCAGGGGCTCCATCAGCTCCATGCTCGCCGCGCTGCTCGGGGCCGGCATTGCCCGCGCCGACGAGGAGCCGCAGGCGGCGCGGCGCGCCACGCCGCAAGACCCCAAGAACCTGTACCTCGACCTCTCCACCCTGTCGCGAGAGTAGCGTTCCGGCGTGGTATCCTCGCGGTTGCCGTTGAAGGTTCAACGTTGAACCGGTGAGCTGTTCAACCATCCCGAGGTGCCCATGCGCCACATCCTGCCGCCGCCGACCGTGCTGCCGCGGCTCGTGCTCGCGGCCGTCGTCTGCCTGGCGTCGTGCCGGCCGACCTCGACCCCGCCTGCACCACCGGCCGGAGGGGCCCCCATGACGGCACCCAGCGACCAGACCTTCGCCGAGCTCTCCTTCACGCTCCCCGCCGGCTTCACCCGCAAGGACTCGACCGAGGAGGAGGTGGCCTCGCCCATCCCCGGCGCGCCGCCCACGGTGGAGCACTTCCGCAGCTACGTGGACGCCGCGGGCCGCGGGATCTACTTCTTCCACTGGGACGGGATCCCGGTGCGCGACCGCGGCCCCATGGTGGTCGCCGAGAAGTGGGAGGCGACCGTCGGTGGTGAGAAGGCCACGGTCAGCCTCACGAGCACGTTCTTCGGCCGGGAGCAGCGCGTGCTGGTCGCGCACTTCGCGGGCCCGGCGCCGAAGGGCAAGCGGTACATGATCTACACCACCTTCGTCGACAAGGCGGCCTTCGGCGCCCTCCTGGCGAGCGTTCGCTTCGTGGGCGGCGCCGGGCGCTGAGGACGTCGCATGCTCCGCACGACGGCGCACCGAGCGCTTCGCCACCTGGGGCTCCTGGCGGCCGGCCTCGGCGTCCTGGACGGCTGTGCGCGCGACCCGACGGTGACCATCACGCTGACCGCGGCCGAGCTGCAGGAGCAGCTGAACCGCAAGCTGCCGCTCAAGCGCGCCGGGCGCCTGGTGACCGTGACGGTGCAGTCGGCGCAGGTCGTCCTCGTCGAGGGCTCGGACCGCGTCGGCGTGCGCGCCGCCGCCGAGCTGGCGCTGCCCATGGGCCGCGCCCTGAGCGGGACGGTGCGCTTTGACGGGAAGATCCGGTACGTGCCCGACCCGGGCGAGTTCTGGTTCGACGACGCCCGCGTGGTCGACCTGGAGATCGGCTCCCTGCCGGGCGCCCTGCGGCCGACGGTCGAGGAGCTCGTGGGGGTCATGGGACGCAACTACCTGGCGCGCACGCCGGTCTACCGCCTGAAACCGGGGCAGGTGAAGCACTCCCTGGCGCGGCTGCTGCTGCGCTCCGCGGTGGTGCGGGACGGGAAGCTGGTGCTGACGCTCGGGCTGCCGGCGGGGTAGTCCTCGACGTCCAGGCGCAGAGGCGCCGGGTCACGCAGGTGGAGGTTCGAGGCTGAACGCGCAACACTCGGCTGTTCAACGGCATCGAGGAGCCACCGATGGCTGCAACATCATCGACAGCATCACGCACGAGCACCGTCACCTGGATCTCCATCTTCGCGGCCCTGGCGCTCGGTGCGAGCACCGTCTACTTCGCGGCCCTAGCCCGCGCGGTCCGGCGCGCTGCTGCCGACGCCAAGGCGGCGGGCGCCGCGGGCGCCGTCGCTGCGGCGCCGGCAGGGGCGGACGACCGCGGCACCGCGGCCGGCGTGAGCGACGAGGTGCGGCGGCTGCGCGCCGAGAACCTGGCGCTCGTGCGGCGGCTCCTCGAACAGGAGGCGGGCGGGGCGGCCGCGCGTCCCCGGCGGCCGCGCGCGCGCCGCGGGTGACCATTCGCACTGCGCGGCCGGTCGTGCGCGCGGCTCGGGCGATCCTATGCACGCCCCGGGCGGTCATGCGCGCGGCTCGGGCGGTCATGCGCACGCCCCGGGCGGTCATGCGCACGCCCCGGGCGGTCATGTGCACGCCCCGGGCGGCCATGCGCACGCCCCGGGCGGTCATGCGCACGCCTCGGGCGGCCACATGCACGCCCCGGGCGAGCAAACGCACGCCCCGGGCGAGCAAACGCACGCGCGCAGACACCCCGCGCATTCGCGCGCGAGGGCGCAGCCTGGCGAAACTCAAGGATTCTTAGACGGGCGGCGCGGGAGTGGGGCCGCCGGCCGGCGCAATGCCGCGGCGGTAGAGGATCTTGAGGTTGAAGCGGCCGGCCGCGGCCGGATCGTGCGCGAAGAGCTCCTGACCGGCGTCGTTGACCACCTTGAGACCGATGTAGAGCGCGCCCTTGGCGGCGTAGAAGTCGCGCACCTTCTCCGGCAGCTTGGCGAGCCGCTTGTGCTCCTGGTCCGCGTCGGCCGTGCCGAGGCCACCGTGGATCCGCGTCGCCTCGTCGAGCAACGCCTGCGCGCCCGCGCCCATGGCCGGCAGGTGGTCCTTGAGCGCGGCGGTCATCTTGGTGAGCTGGTCGAGCACGGGTGCGACGGTCGCCGCGCGCGAGATGACGGTGAGCACGTCGGGCACCTTGCGCCCGAGCCGGCGCGCCCGCCGCCCGCGGGAGGCGATCTTGCGGCGCAGCACCTTGGCGTCACGGAGCCAGGTGTTCTGCGTGTGGGTCGCGTCCTTGGACTCGGCCGCGACGTTCGCCTTGTCGCCGGCCGCGGCCTCGACCTCCTGCCGCGCCTTGACCAGCTCCTCGAGGTAGCCCGCGGGCAGGAGCTCGCCGAGCGGCGCGCCGGCCTCGGTCGCGATCCCCGTGGTGTAGCCCGCCTGCGTGACCAGCAACGCGCCGGGATACCCGGCGCCGTACGCGATGAGTTCGTCCCTGCCCAGTTCAGTCAGCATGTGCGCGACCCCTCTCGGCGAATCACGTCTCGCGGCGGAAGCTACCACCGGACGGCCAAGGCGCGCAAGCGAAAGTTGCGCCCGTGAAAGTTGCGCCCGGTGGGCCGACACGGCCGCGCAGTCGGCCGCAGCCCCGTCGCTCACGCCTGGTGCCGCCGCGTAGCGCGCCCCGCGCGGGCCGCAGCACGCCCCGCAGCGCGCTGATCCGGCGCGCGCCTCATCCCGCCGCCCCCAACCGGACCTCGGAGCACGACGGGAACCGGCGTTCATGGTTCCTGCGCGTTCACCTACGGCCGTATCCGGGTCTTCCTGGATGCGTGCGCTTCCGGCGCACGGCCACATGAGCGCACAGGTGCGTTCGAGTGCTCACCTCTGCCACTGATCTTCGCCGCTCGCCGAAGGGGTGCTTGCATTCACTGAAAGCCGAGCGGAAGATCGAAGCTGCCGGCTCCAGCATTTGAAGGCTGGAAGGGGGTTCGCAATGCGCAGGTCGGCCGATGCTTGCTCTCGTCACTGCTCCTCTGTGCTTGCACTCGTGTTCGGGTTCGCTGTCTTGCTCGTGCCGCGCGTCACCTTCGCACAGACCTTCTGCTCCCCTGTGGTTGCGTCAGCCAGCCTCGATGGATCGTAAGCGTTGCCCGGACCGCCGGACTGGAGCTTCAACTGCAGCGGCGGCGCCTCGGCCCAATCGGTCCCGGACCCGACGGGCACGTCGGCCAACAGCTGGCTGGTGCTCCAGGCGAGCGGCAGCATGGACCAGCGATGCGAGGCGTCGCACATCGAGGACCAACTCGTCGGCGCGCCCGCCTACCAGTTCGAGGCGCGCCTGAAGGTGACGGACCTGGCCCCGCAGTGCAGCTGCCAGGACGGTTGGTGCGGGTGCAGCATGGTCACGACTCTGCGCGCCAGCGACGGCGACCGGCTGGCGATGTTCAACGTGGGCATCCAGCCGGGTGGCGGGTACGTGACGTTCTTCGACACCAGCGCGCCCTACGGTGCGGTGTACTTCATGCTCGACATTTCGGTTCCCCACACGTACCGGGTGGAGGTGACGCCCGGCGGCCTGGCCCGGCTCCTGGTGGATGGCGCGGTCCGGCACACGACGGCCTACGCCAATCTGCCCGCGGCCACCTACTACGCGCCGGGAGTGGAGCTGTTCATCGACCAGTGGGCGACGGTGTGGATCGACATGGTGACATTCGTCGTATGCGGTGCTCCCCCACCCCCTGCTCCGCCGCCGCCCCAAGAGCAGCTCGCGGTCGGCCAGTGCGCGCTGCGGGTGCGTCTCGACGTCATCGGCTCGCACCACGCGCCCCCGCCCTGGCCTTTCTTCGTCCCGCTTCCCCCCCTCTCGCTCGAGGCCGCGCTGAGGTCCTTGCCCGGTGCCCGCCCAGGGGTGCAAATCGGGTGGCCGACACCCTCGGTATTTTACGGGGCGAATCCGGGGGCAGACGACGACATCGTGGAGTACACGAGTACGTGGGAAAACGCATCGGGGACGTGGACTCGCGATGTCTGGCTGATCTTCAGCGACGTGGTGCCCACGTGGAGCCCGTGCCCGTGGAGCCCCACTCTCCCCAACGTGTTCGTGTACCAGTACTTCGACGAGAATGGGGTCGACCGGACGTGCGACCTTCAGGTCGCCTTCCAGCCCCTCTTCGAGGAGCTGGTCTACAGGGCCAGCGACCAGCATCCGTCCTGGCACCCCGATCAACTTCCGGCGCCGCTCCCCTCCTTGATCCGCCTGGCCGTCGCTGGTGGCGCGCATCTGCTGCTCACCGAGACCCACCTACTCCTGCCGGTCCCGGCCGGCTACGCGCAGCAGGACGTGGTCGCCGCCCTCCTCGCCGCGGGAGCGGAGTATCCCTTCGACCCTGACCCCTTTAGGGACGTGATCAGCGTCGTCTGCAACCACCCGTGCCGCATTCCCTGCAGCAGCGATGACAACTGTCAGCCGCATGGGGGGGACTCCCGCTGCAGCGAGGGCGTGGACAGGATGTGCACGGAGGTGGACTGGGACTACGACCTCATCCCGGACGCCTGCGACAACTGCCCTCTGATGCCCAATCACCTTCAGACCGACACCGACGGCGACGGCGTCGGCGACATGTGCGATGGGTGCCCCTTCCAGCGGAACGCCGGCCAGACCGACACCGACGGCGACGGCGTGCCGGACGCGTGCGACAACTGCCCGCTGCACCCCAATCCGGACCAAGCGGACGGGGACGGCGACGGCGTCGGCAACATCTGCGACTTGAGCTTCATGCTACCCAACCCCGCCGTGCGCTCGTGGGCCAAGTCCGGCGTCCTGGCGAGAGACGGACGCCAGATCGTTGCCCCGGCTCAGCCGGCCTGCGATTGGCGCTACCAGCATGAAGGAGAAGTGGGCGCGACGGGGCTCGACCTCCCCGCGGACCCTGCCACGATGCAGGACTGGCTGCCCAATCCTGACCTCTACCAGTGGGACGCGTACGGGTGCGGCTCCGGGGGCACCCTGAACTGCGGTGGGCGCGCCTGTGCCTACGTTGAAGATCAGAGCCTCCCTGACGCCAACGGGTTCTCGGTCGAGCACAAGGCAGCGGTCGACGAGATCACCGCTGAGAACGGCGCATGGATCCAGCAGGGCCTCCCGGGCCCGCCGGTCGCAAGCACCAAGGGTACGATCCGGCCGTACTACTGCTCGTGCGCGAACAGGACGAACGAGGCCGAGTGCATACAGACGGATTGCCCGGAACGAGGTGGTACCGACTTCCATTTCGAGAGCGGCACCGGCTGGATGACCGCTCAGTGGTCGCTCCAAGATCCGGTCACCGGCCAGACCACCCGGTGCACCCAGTTCCGCCAGTGGCCGCAGTACGGGTGGGACGACGTCGACTTCTGCGACGAGGCGCTCCCGCAAACGACGTTCTGGCCCGCCCGGTGGGCTGTCAACGCCGCGGTGGGGATGAGCCCGCCCGGTGGTGCGGGCTCGGGCTGGGAGGCCAAGTACTGGTATAGCGAGCGGTGGCGGACGGCCTGGCTCGACTACTGGGGAGGGACGGGCATCCCCGACTCTCCGGGGGCCCTGGGCGCGCAGCGGACCTTCCACTTCGACTGGTGGCACGACGTATTCCCGAGCGACACCGTGGCGTCCGTCCAGCTCCGCCAGACGTACTACAACGACCCGTCGAACGACGGGCATCTGCGGTGGGTCTTCGACCAGCTCATCGCGCCGTTCACGCTCCCGTCCGCCTTGCCCATCATGTACCTCCGCAGTAACGACAAGTGGCACAGCTACACGAAGAGGTTTGGACCTGGCGAGACGCTGAAGGTACCCGCCGCCCCATACATTCCGAACGCGATCTGCGGTCCCATCTGTCCCCTCTGGGAGCAGCTTACTCCCTGGGTACCGGTCGAGCACCTCGGTCTCGGGGGGCTGGTCGCGCCGGTCGTGCCCGTGGCCCTGCGCGCCAGCCCCGAGGTGCTGAGCTCGCCGGCTGCCTGGAACGTGGTCTCCCCGCAGGCGGTCATGGGCGGTCTCGCCCTGTTCACTCTCGATCCGGCGACCGGGGCGCCCGTCGCGGCGGCCACGAGCGTCCTGGCAGCGGGCTCGGAGCCGCTCGACACCGCCCGTCCGGCGCTCACGGCCATGGCGTCGGCGTACGCGCCGCAGACGTTCTGGGCCTTCGGGGGCGCACGCGCCGACGGCAGCGTGTCGCGTGCCCTCTGGACCGGCACCCGCCAGGGAGCGGCAACAAGGACCGCGACCGTCGGTGCTTCGGAGACGGATACCTATCTCTGGTCGCAGGTGATTGCGCCGGGCGCTGCGCCCCCGGCCCGCGACGACGCGATCCTGCTGGCCGACAGCGCCGGCCAGCGCCTCCTGCTCCTGGGCGGCCGCGATGCATCGGGCGCCCGGTTCGTGGACCTGTGGGCCTTCGGACTGCGCGAGGGCCGCTGGACGGAGATCCCCGGAGAATACTCCGTGGCCCCGGGCGCTGCGGCCACGATCACCGCCGATGCCGCGTTCTTCTTCGGCGGCGACGGAGCGCCGACGACGCTCCTGCGGCTGGACCTCGCGAGCCTCACGCTGCAGGCGGTTGACGGGCCCGTGCCGCCGCCGCGCACCCGCGCGAGCCTCAGCTACGACGTCGAACGGGCCCGCCTCCTCCTCTCCGGTGGGACGAGCGGCGGGGT
Organism: Deltaproteobacteria bacterium; assembly: GCA_016218785.1. Taxonomy (GTDB): domain Bacteria; phylum Myxococcota_A; class Polyangia; order JACRCY01; family JACRCY01; genus JACRCY01. The sequence goes on along the minus strand of JACRCY010000124.1, from coordinate 1,294 downwards.
TGCGCTGCGCGACGTGTGGGCCTACGCGCTCCTGAGCGGGACCTGGTCCCCACTGTCCACCGGCTGCGGCGCCTCCGGGTGCCCGCCGGCCGGAGCCGGCGGCGGTGCGTGGACGACGCCGCTCGGCGAGCTGGTGGTCGTGGCGGGAGAGATCCTCAGCCCCACGGTCGAGCAGTCGTATCGGCTGGGTCCCGGCGGCTGGGTGGGCGCGACCGAGGCGCTGGTCGGCACGACCGTCGGCAGCTTCGACTGCAACGCCGACGGGGTGCCCGAGGCGCGGTATGGCGTCATGTGCGCGGTCGGCGAGTGGTGGGCCCCGCCGGGGCGCCTGCGCTGTGGCGACGGCGGCGCCCTGCGGTGCGTCGGCGCGAGCCCGGGCGACGCGACCATCACGGACCTGCCCACCGAGCGCGCGCTCGTCGCGCGCTTCCTTGCCGATGGCACCCTCGCGGTCCTTGGCGGAGCGGGTGGCACCAGAGTGGACCTCTACCGCCACGACCCGACTGCGGGGTGGGCGCGACAGTCGCAGGTGGCTCTGCCGTGGAAGGGCCGCGGCTTCGACGGGACGAGCGCGGGCGAGTTGCTGGTCGTCGGGGACCACCACCTGGCGGTCTACGACGTACGGGCGCCCGCTTCTCCGGTGCTGACCGCCTTGGTACCCCTGCTGAGCGGCACGCCGCGGGACGTGCGGGTGGCCGGCGCACGGGCGGTCGTTGCCACCGAGGCTGGCGTCGTGGTGCTCGGCCGCGACGCCGGCGGGGCGTGGGGGCCAGTTTCCTCAGGCGCCGCCACCCTCCTCTCGCCCGGCGTGTGGCAGCAGGTGATCGACGGGCACGCGAGCCTGATGGCCATCGAGGCCAAGAACGCCACGCGAGCGCGCAAGCTGGGATGGGACGTGTCTGCGGGCCCGCACCTGGCCCTGGCAGGCACCTACGCGGTCGTCACCTTCGGCCGGGACGTGCTCGTCTGGGACGTGGCGGGGCCAACGCCAGCGCTGGCGACGACTGCCACGACCGGAGACGATCTGCTCGCCGTCAACGTGCGGTCGGGCGTCGCCTATCTGTGGGCCCGGAGCACCCAGCCGGTGCTGCAGCTCACCGCCGGTCCCGCACTGACCGGCCTCGGGGCTCACGACGTGCCGTACGTCGAGCGGCAGGCGCGGTCCGTCGCGCGCGTGGTAGGAAGTACGGCGCAGGTCGCCGATGCGCGCTAGGGCGGCCATACTGGCAGCGCTGCTGGTCGCGGGCTGTTCCTGCGGCGGGGGCACGCGCGGCCAGAGCGACGCGTCCGCGGC
>JACRCY010000121.1 GCA_016218785.1 Deltaproteobacteria bacterium | reverse complement strand
CGTGCTCGCCAACCTCGAGTACGTGGCGAGCGAGCTCCAGGACCTCGGGGCCGCCGCGGCCGACGCGCGCATGGGCGAGCTGCTGCAGGCGCTGCAGGAGGCCCGGGAAGGGGCGGAGCGGGTGCGGCACATCGTGCGCGACCTGAAGACCTTCTCGCGCCCCAACGAGGAGCAGTCCGGGCCCATCGACCTGCGCCGCGTCATCGAGGCCTCCATCAACATGGTCTTCAACGAGATCAAGCACCGCGCCCGCCTGGTCAAGGACTACGGGGCGACGCCGCCCGTGGCGGCCAACGAGAGCCGTCTGGGGCAGGTGTTCCTGAACCTGCTGCTCAACGCGGCCCAGGCCATCCCCGACGGCGCCACCGACCGCAACCGCATCCGCATCGTCACCGGGACCGACCCGCAGGGCCGCGTGGTCGCGGAGGTGCACGACAGCGGGGCGGGCATGTCCGCGGAGGTCATGGCGCGCATCTTCGACCCGTTCTTCACCACCAAGCCGGTCGGGGTCGGCACGGGCCTCGGGCTCCCCATCTGCCGCAGCATCGTGACTGCGCTGGGCGGCACCCTCGAGGTCGAGAGCGAGGTCGGCGCGGGCAGCATGTTCCGCGTGGTGCTGCCGCCGGCGACCCTCCAGCCGGGGCGGGAGCGACCGGCCGCGACGCCCGTCGTCGCCGGCCGGCGGGGCCGCATCCTGGTGATCGACGACGAGCCCATGGTGCTGGCGGCGGTGCGGCGCGCGATGATGCCGGAGCACGAGGTGGTGACGGAGGCGAACGCGAGCGCGGCCCTGCACCGCCTCCGCGCGGGCGACCGCTTCGACCTCATCATCTGCGACCTGATGATGCCGCAGGTGAGCGGCATGGACCTGTACGAGGAGCTGCAGGCCACCGCGCCCGGCCTGCTCGACCGGTTGGTGTTCCTCACCGGGGGCGCCTTCACCCCCCGCGCCCGGGAGTTCCTCGACAGCGTGCCGAGCCCGCGCATGGAGAAGCCCTTCGAGGGCCCGCAGCTGCTGGCGCTGGTGCGCAGCCTGCTGGGGTGAGCGGCCCGACGGCTCAGCCGCCGGGGGCCTGGGCCAGCAGCGCCGCCAGCCACTCGTCCGTGACCAGCCCGGCGACGGCATCGAGGCGCAGCTCGTCGAGCTCGTGCTCCGCCCCGACGGCGAAGGGCACGGCGCAGATCCCGGGGTGCTCCCGCTCCAGCTCGCCGAGGAGCAGTTGGCGCCGGGCGGCCCGCTGGTCCGCGGCCACGGTCCGCCGCAGCTCGTCCAGGCGCGCGATGGCCTGGCCGATCGTCGCGAGCAGCTCGTCCCGGTCCCACGGCTTGGTCAGGTAGCGGAAGACCTCGCCCTCGTTGATGCCGCGCATCGCCGTCTCGAGGTGCCCGCGCCCGGTCAGCAGGATGCGGGCGATGCCGGGGTGCGTGCGGCGCACCTGCAGCACGAGGTCCACGCCGTTGATCTCCGGCATGTCGATGTCGGAGATGAGCACGTCGACCGGCTCGCGCTCGATGATCTGGAGCGCCTCGCGCGGATCCACGGTCGCCAGGATGCGGTGGCCGGAGCCGGCCAGCGTGCGGCGCAGGGCCTTGAGCACGTTCGGCTCGTCGTCGACGACGAGCACGGTGTGGGGCGCACCGGGCGCGGGGCTCGGGCTCATGCGGAGAGCCACCTCCGCCACCCCGAGCGCGCCAGCGCGGCGAGGCTGCGGTCGAGGTCGGCGACCAGCTCGGCGGTCGTCTGGTGACGATGCTCCCGCTCCTTGGCCATGGCGCGCCGGATGGTGTGCTCGAGCGCGTGCGGCAGCGGGCCGTGCGCGCCCGTCACCGCGGGGATGGGCGCCGTGACGTGCTGGCTGAGGACGTCCAAGGGGGTCTGCCCCTCGTACGGCACGCTCCCGGTCACCATCTCGTAGAGGACGCAGCCGAGCGCGTAGATGTCGGTCCTGAGGTCGGTCGCGAGCCCGCGGGCGTGCTCCGGCGACATGTAGTGCGGCGTGCCGAACACCTGACCCGGCTGGGTCACCGAGGACGGCGTCGCCCCCGGGGGCCCCTCCTCCAGCTTGGCCGCGCCGAAGTCGCAGAGCTTCACGGCGTCCCCCTCCAGCACGAAGACGTTGGCCGGCTTGAGGTCGCGGTGGACCACGCCGCAGCGGTGCGCCGCCCCGAGCGCCAGGGCGATCCGGCGCGCGATCTCGACGGCCCGCGCGGTCTCGAGCGGCCCCCGGTCGAGCACCGCGGCGAGCGTCTCCCCGCCCAGCAGCTCCATGACCATGAAGGCGCGCCCGTCGGGCAGCACGCCGAAGTCGGTGACGTCCACGATGCCCGGGTGGCGCGCGCGGCTCGCGGCGCGCGCCTCGCGCACGAAGCGCTCGGCGAACTGCCGGTCGGCCGCCAGGTCGCGGAAGAGCACCTTGATGGCGACCGGGCGGCCGAGCAGCACGTGCTCCGCCCGGTAGACGATGCCCCTGCCGCCGCGGCCCAGCTCCTCGAGCACCCGGTAGCCGGCCTGCTCGAGCGCGGCCGCCACCTCGGTGGGGGTCAACGCCGGGGCCGCCGGGGGCGGCGCCGGCGCGCGCGCGGCCACCCGCCGCGCCTCGGCGCTCAGGCCCGCGGCTGCGGCGTGCATGGCGACCATGAGCTGGAGCGCCCCGCCGTTGCCGCGCACGACCAGCCGGCCGACCTGCTCCACGCCCGCCGCCACGTCCAGGCGCGCCAGCATGGCGAGCCGCGCGACCAGGGCGGCGCCCAGGGCGGCCGGGAAGGCCGCCACGGTGCGGGTCCCGGACGGCTCCTCGATCGCCACCTCGTGCTCGTCGCCGGTCGCCTGGATGAGGAGCGCGGTCGCGCGCCGCCGCAGCGCGCCGAGCAGCAGGAGGTCGACGAGATCCACCACCGGGAGCTGCACCGCCCTGAGTCGCGCGCCGTCGATCACGCCAGGCCCCGGCCGACAATCCTAGCCTGAGATGGGCCACCGAGCCAGCGGGCGGGGTGCAGGTCGGATCTCAGTGCGGAAACGAGACGGAGTGTCTCGTTGTGGGGGGCATGGCCCCACCCCATCCCCGGTGAAACGAGACACTTCGTCTCGTTACGCGGAGTGGTCACTTCCTTGGCGGAACTGCACCCATGCCCGCGCGGGTGGCGGCCCCGCGGGACCGGGCATGGTATACTCACGGCCGTTGGGGCAGTCCCAATGCCGCGCGCGCTCGACGTCCTGATCGTCGACGATGATCCGCTGATCACGCGGGCCCTGGCGCGCGTCCTGCGCGGCCGGCACACGGTCCGGCTGGCGGAGGACCTGGGCCAGGCGCTCGCCCTGCTCGAGGAGCGGACGCCCGACGTCGTGCTCTGCGACTTCTGCATGGGCGACCTGACCGCCGCCGGGTTTCTGCGGACCGTCCGGGCGCGCTGGCCGCAGGTCCGCCTCGTGCTCCACTCCGCGTCCCGGGCGGAGCTGTGGCACGAGCTGCTCGCCGACGGCCCCATCGACGGCGCGGTCGTCAAGCCGGCGGCCATCGACGACCTGATGGCGAGCCTGGAGGCCTGAGGCCGCCGGAACGCCGCCGGCCGTGCGTCAGGGCCGCGCCACCGGCAGCTCGACCACGATGCAGGTGCCGTGGCCGGCCTCGCTGCTGACGCGGATGTCGCCGCTCAGGCGGTTCACCAGGTCGCGGACCACGGCCAGCCCGATGCCGCGCGCCACGTCGTCGCCCTTGGTGGTCACGAACGGCTCGAACACCCGGGGGAGCAGCTCGGCCGGGATGCCGGCGCCCGTGTCCTCCACCTCGAACACGACGCGGTCGTTGCGCACCAGCGTGCGCAGCGTGACGCGCTGGCGCCCGGGCTGGTCGGGCTCGAGCGCCTCGACCGCGTTCTTGAGCAGGTTGACCACGATCTGGCTGAGCTGCGTCGCGTCGGCCCGCACCGGCGGCACCGGGCCGAGCTGCAGGTCGAGGTGCGCGTGGCGGCGCAGCTCGGAGCCGACGATGGCGACGGCGATCTCCACCGCCCGGTTCAGGTCGCTGGTGACCCCGTTGGTGAGCTGGCCCCCCTCGCCGGCCCGGAACCGCTGCAGGCGCGCCACCAGATCGTCCCCCGCCAGGCCGGCCTCCCGGGCCGCCTCGTCCAGGTCGTGCACGCGCTCCGCGAGCCCGGGCGGCGGGCCCGCGTCCGCCTCGATGGCCAGGACCCGCAGGCAGTCGGCGAGGAAGTGCAAGTTGGCGCACATCGAGGCCAGCGGGCTGCCGAGCTCGTGCAGCACCTGACCGATGAGGAAGGTGCTGGTCGCCTCCTGCTCGCGATGGAGGATGTCCATCTGGGCCCGGCGCGCCGCCACGCCGAAGTCGTAGGCCTCGAGCGCGGCGCGCATCACCTGGGCCAGGTTCTCCTCGCGCCACGGCTTGAGGATGTACTTGGCGACCTGGCCCGAGTTGATCGCGGTGATCGCGGCGGTGATGTCGGCGTAGGCCGTCACGATCATGCGCACCACGTCGGGGAACCGCTCCCGCGCCCGGGCGCACAGCTCCGCTCCGGTCATGCGCGGCATGCGCTGGTCGGCGAGGAGCAGGGCCACCGACCGGCCCTCCATGATCCGCAGCGCCTCCTCCCCGGACGCCGCCGTCAGCACCTCGAAGCGCTCACCGAAGCAGTACTTGAACGTCGTCAGGTTCGCCGGCTCGTCGTCGACGTAGAGGATGGGGCCGGTCCTAGGAGTCAAGCTTGGCCTCGGGCGTGACGGGGAGCCAGAGCCGGAAGCAGGCACCCGCCCCGGGCGCCGCGTCCAGCTCCAGCCGACCGCCGTGATTGTACACGATGCGGCGGCTCAGGTGGAGCCCCAGGCCGCTCCCCTGCCCCACGCCCCGGGTGGTGAAGAAGGGGTCGAAGATCCGCGCCGCGATCTCCGGCGGCACCCCGGGCCCCGAGTCGGCGACGGTGATGGTCACGCCGCGGTCCCCGTCGGGCGCCGTGGCGACCTCGATGGTGCCGCGCTCGCCGACGGCGTGGAGCGCGTTGTCGAGGAGGTTCACGAACACCTGGGTCAGGGACGCCGCGTGGGCCGGCACCCGTCCCGCGAAGGCGAAGCGCCGGCGCACCTCGACGCCGGGCGGCAGGCGGTGCGACAGCAGGCGCAGCGCGACCTCGAGGCCCTGGTGCGGGTCGACCGGCTCGGGCCCCTCGCGGTCGGGCTGGCCGAAGTCCAGCACGTCGCCCACGAGGCGGTTGATCCGCTCGGCCGCGTCGACGGCCACCCCGAGCATCTCGCGCGCGGCGGGCAGCACGTCCGCCTGCTCCAGCTCGCGCCGGACCCGCGGCAGCCCGGCCAGGATGGCGGTCACCGGGTTGCGCACCTCGTGCGCGAGGCCCGCGGCGAGGGTTCCCAGCGACGCGAGCTTCTCGCGCTGCAGGTACTCGTCCATGAAGCGGCGGAGGCGCAGGTGGACGTCGAGGCGCGCCAGCAGCTCCTCCGAGCTGAACGGCTTGACCAGGTAGTCGTCGGCGCCGCTCTCGAAGCCCTCCACCGCCCAGCGCACGTCGTGGCGCGCGGTGATGAGCACCACCGGGACGATGCGCGTGGCGGGGCCGGCCTTGACCTGCCGGCACAGCTCGTAGCCGTTCATGCCCGGCATCATGACGTCGGAGAGGATCGCGTCGGGGCGCGTGGTCGCGAGGAAGGCGAGCGCCGCCGCGCCGTGGGCCGCCTCGGCCACCCGGTAGCGTTGGCGCAGTACCCGGCCGACGTAGGCGCGCATGTCGTCGTGGTCCTCGACCACGAGGACCAGGGGCGTCCCGGCGGGGTGCGCGCGGTCGCTGTCCTCGGCCGCCGCGGGCGTGGCGACGACGCCGGCACAGGCGCCCGGCGCGACCAGCCGGTCGCCGACCGGCCGGGGCTCGGCGGCCGCGGGCCCGGGGATGTCAACCGCCGGGGCCGTCAGGGCTGCGGTCGAGGGGCCGCTGCGGGGGAGGGAGACCGTGAAGGTCGCGCCGTGGCCGACGGCGCTCGCGAGGCCGACGCGGCCGCCGTGCAGCTCTACCAGCTCCTTGACCAGGGCCAGGCCGATGCCGGCGCCGGCCGCCCCGGCCGCGCCGGGGGGGTCGAAGCGGGCGAACCGGCTGAACACCTGGTCCTGCACCTCGGGCGGGATGCCCGGTCCGGTGTCGGCCACCTCGATCGCGACCTCGTCCCCCGCCGATCGGGCCAGCACGCCCACGGCGCCCCCGCCCGGAGTGAACTTGAGCGCGTTCGCAAGCAGGTTGGTGAAGGCGAATTCCAGCCGCCGCGCGTCGGCGCAGATGGGGAGCGGCGCGGGCGCCGCGAGGGTCAGGGCGATGCCCTTGCGGTCGGCCAGCGGCCGATGCCGCTCGACCACTTCGCCCAGGAGCGCCGCCACCTCGACCTCGCCCACCATCAGGCGGAGCTGCCCGGCCTGCAGGCGGGCCAGCTCGAGGAGGTCGTTGATCATGCCGTCGAGCCGCAGCGCGTGGCGGTACATCGTCTCCAGGGTCTCGGGCGTGTGCCGTTTGGCGCGGCCGGCCGCCAGGTCCTCGAGGGGCCCCAGGATGAGCGTCAGCGGGGTGCGCAGCTCGTGCGACACGTTGGCGACGAACTCGTCCTTGACGCGGCCGAGCTGCTCCAGCCGCACCAGCGACTGCCGCAGCTCCGCCGTGGTGCGCTGCAGCTCGGCGGTGCGTTCCTCGACCTGGCGGTCCACCTGGGCCTTGGCCTTCTCCAGCTCGAGGAACCGCTGCTCGGCCGCAGTGGCCGCGTCCTCGAGCGCCCGCGTCTGCTCCTCGTTGAAGCGCTTCAGCTCGGCCACCTGCCGCCGCTGGTCCCAGAGCCGTCCGGCGAGCCCGCCCGCGAGGACCACCGACACCACCACCACTGCGCCACTGCCGAGGGCCAGGCCGGCCGCGAGCCCCGCCGCGATGCCGGCCGCCAACCCGTAGAACCCGGCACGCTCGGCCCAGCGCACCCGGTAGAGGCAGCGCCCATGGCCGCGAAGCTGGCACTCCAGCTCCTCGACCCGTGCGGGCGGCAACCCCCACAGAGTAGGCCCCGCCGCAATCTGCGCGCGCCGCAGGCGGCAGATGATCGGGGAGCGCTCGATGAATTCGTCGCGTATCGGGCGGAACTCGATGAGGCCTTCGCCACGCTTGAGCGAGAGCACCTCGACTCGGTCGATCTTGTTCAGGACCGCCATGATCTTCGGCAGCCCGCCGTAGCCCATGCGGGGCGAGCCGAAGGTCCTGAGGAACGGGTAGAGGAAGCCGAGCGCCCGCCGCGAGAACGCCGCGCGGGTTACCCTCTCAGCGAGCACGTCTGGACCGACCCAACCGGCCAAGTAGTCTCCGAGGGCTTCACAGAAGCGCAGGGAAACCCAGTTCGTCTCGTCCCGGAGCTGGTGCAGCTCCACGCCCCACCCAATGAGGATGCGATTGAGCGAGATCCCCCGCTCCTCGGCAAAGTCGAGGAGGGGCTGAATCCAGCGGGAGCTGAACTCGAGCGCGAGCGCCTTCATCATGGGGGCCGGGGCGAGACTCCCAGGCGGGTCAGGCCAACCTGGCGCCAGAGCTTGGGAGCCCGCCCCCGCGGGCAACGGCTGCAGGTCGCGGTCACGACGGCGCAGCCACGCGGGCTCGCAGCCGCCCGTACAGGAAGCCGTACCGGCTGGCCATGTAGCGATGGTACTCCTGCATGCCGACGCCCTGCAATGCGTAGAGAGTGCACCCAGCGACCCTGCGGAGTCCGGCCGCAACCAAAGGCGCCGGATCCTGTTCTTCGGGCGCGAGGAGGAGTCGTACGGGCGGATCGCCCGGCAATGCTGTCTCCAGCAGCACTCGAACCAAGACCTGCGCTGCGGCCCCGTCGCCATCCGGGCGCACTGGGAGGTAGAGGGCCGTGGAAAGGAGCGAACTGAGGCTCAATCCCGGCGACGCCCATTGTCGCAACAGGAATGCCACCGGTCGTCCCCCGCCAAACGCCCCCCAGGTCTCCCGCCCCCGCTCCAGCCCCACGAGTCGCCATGCGGCGGCCACGTTGCGCAGACGGAGGTGGCCGACGCGGAGACCCAGCGCGCGCGCACACACCGGGTGCAGCACCCGCAGCCCAGCGTTCTCGATCAACCGTTCGTCCGCCCCCCCCAGTCGCCGCGCCCCGAGGACACGCGATGTCGGCGGACAGGCCTCGCCGGCGTAGAGCACCAGACGCGAGGCGCCACGGTGCTCCGGGGTCGACCACTCTGTGAGGAAGCTGTTCACCACCGTGTGCACCGATCGCGCCTCCTCATCGACGAACCCGAATACGTGCTCGCAGTCGCGGCGAGGAAGCGCCAGCCGCACCAGCGTGCTATGCAGGCTGCCGAGGGTGGTCGGCACCGCGGGCGAGGCCACCGCCTGGTGCTGAAGCAGCCAACTGCCCTCGAAGGCCAACACCAAGGTGGTCGCGCCTCCGATGTCACCCTTCCAGCGGACCACGGCCGTGCGCATCAGCCCGTCGGGGTGTTGGTGCGCAGCGCGCCAGTTGCGCCGCGTGTCGTCGAGCGTCGCCGCCAAGTTGCGCAGTTGGTCCCCCTCGAAGACCTTGAGGCGCTGGTGGAAGGCGACGATCTCGTCCAGGTCTTCGCCGTCGTGGAACTCGACGGGGTAGGCGGAGAGCTTCATCAGCTCGAAGCGGAGGCGGTCGGCCTCGCGCTCGCCGAGATGGTCCATCTGCACGCCGCAGCGCTGCTCGCCCACGGTGCGGACCGTGACGTGGGCCGGCCGCACCGCCTGGCCGGCGACCTGCACGGTCACGTCCTTGAGGGGCAGCCCCGGCCACAACGCGTCTTCCTCGGCCTCCCGGGCGAAGCCGAAGCCCTGCACCGAGACGTCGACGAGCGGCCGCTCGTGGGGCCGGCCGTCGATCGGGTGGTGGAAGGTCACCTTGCCGCCGGCCGCGGCGGGCAGCGTGAGGCGCTCCTCCTCGCGGCGGTGCCACTCGCGCACCACCGGCGCCGGCCTGAGGAAGAGCGTGCACCCGTCGCGGCGCCGGACCCGCGCGTAGAACCGGTACCCGGAGCCGTAGAGCGCACACTCCACCTGCACCGGGCCCGTGACCGGCGCTTCCGTCTCCATGGTGCAGCGGATCTCGGGCAGCGCGTCCCGGCTGCCGCGGACCGGCGCGAGCTGGCACCGGACGACCACGGTCCCGGCCCGCAAGGTGACCGAGTGCGCGAGATCGGAGAGGCCCCACAGGATGGTCCGCACCCGCGTCGGCTCGGTGACCTCGAGCTCGTCGGCCGGGTCGTCCGGCGGCGGCACCGCGGTCGGCCGGCGCAGCCGCACCCCGCAGTGGTACGAGGGCTCGCCGTCCACCTGCAGCACCGGCGCGCTGTGGACCACGATCCCCTCGGCCCGGCGGACGACCTGGGCGCCCGCGAGGACCGTGAGGTCCCGCAGCAGCACCCCGGCCTCGAACGGGAAGCTCGACTGGAGCCGGAGCGCGCGCAGGCCGATGTCGAGCACCGGCTGGCAGCAGCGCCCGAGGCCGGTGCCCTCGGGCACGAAGACCGCGACCAGCGATCCCGCGGGGGCGGTGACGCGTCCGCGCCGCGGCGGCCGGACCTCCAGGTCGCGCCGCACGGCCAGCGTCACCTCGCGCTCCCGGTGCTCGAGGATCGGCCCCGCCACCTTCAGGTCCTGCCCGTCGAGCCGGAAGTCGAGCACGCCCCACTCGCCCGTGCACGGCGGGCCGCCGATCGGGGAGAGCGTCAGCCGCGTCTCCCCGCGGTGCCGCCGCACGTCGCACACGAACGTGAGGCGCCGGGGCTGGCCGGCAGCGAGCTGGAGCGAGGCCGGCGTCAAGAACCGTGCTGCACGCCGCAGCGTAGAGTAGTCCATGATGCGATTCTACACGACCACCGCGCCGCGCGGCGATCGACGTGAGGCTCCGAGGGTGGACGGCGGCTCCGGGGTGGACTTCGCAGGAGGGCAGGTGGCGACCGCAAGCTGGCGCAGGCTGCACTACAAACTGGTGCCGCCGGTGCCAGATCGTAGTGGGGGATCGACAACCGGCGGCCTGATGTGCTCTCCTGAAGGCATGAGCAACCGTCGAAAGGTGCAGGTTCGCCGGGAGCGGAAGCGGCGCCGTCGTGACGAGCGGAGAAAGCGGCGACGGGGCGCGCTGCCGGCGAGGTCAGGGGCGAGCTTGGTGGGGGAGGAGTGGGCGCAGTCGATGATCTTGACGAGTGACGGCCGACCGCCGGATCCGGATCAGGTCGCGGCGCTCGCCGCCCTGGGGACGATGTCCGATGCCCTGCTGCGCCTGATGGAGCCGTACGTCTCGTGGCCGCCGCACCCAAGCGAGATCGAGGAGCTCGCGACCTGGCTCCAACTCGGTGCTGACGTGTGGAATGCGACGGTCGTGGCGGCCACGGGTGAGCAACTGCAGGAGCAGCTCAGCGTGATCGTCTCCGAGAGGGAGCTTCCGGACGTGGAGGATCCGGTCGCGCTCGTTGCGGCGATCGCGTGCCCGGCGTCAATTACATTCTCCACTCGACGACAATTACATCTCCCCAGTCCACTGCTGCGTTGAGTAGGTGCTCTTCGTAGTTGTCGTCGTCGTCTTCACCTCCTGGT
>JACRCY010000112.1 GCA_016218785.1 Deltaproteobacteria bacterium | reverse complement strand
GTGGCCGCCGTCACGGAGCTCAAATGTAAGGACGTGTGTCATGCTGATGCGCCTCTCTCACAATGGTCGCTGCGACCCGTTCACCGATTTCGTCCCGCTCGTCCGCAACTTCTTCGAGCCGGCCGACACCAGCTCGATCTGGGCGCCCCCGACGGACATCGTCGAGAGCGAGACCGCCGTCCAGATCGTGGCCGACCTCCCCGGCGTGAAGCAGGAGGAGATCGAGCTGAAGGTCGAGAAGGGATCTCTGACGCTGAAGGCCGAGCGCAAGGCGCCCGAGAAGGCCGAGAACGCCTGCGCCTGCACCGAGCGTCCCTACGGCGTCTTCGAGCGCTCGTTCACCCTCGGCGACCGGCTCGACGTCGAGAAGATCAGCGCCAGCTACGAGGCCGGCGTGCTCCGCGTCACCGTGCCGAAGAAGCCCGAGGCGCAGTCGCGGCGGATCGAGGTGAAGGTGTCGTAGGCCTCGCTACCCGGCCCCTTCCTCCTTGCGCACCCGCTTGATGATGGGCAGCGGATCGACGAAGACGGGATAGAGCTCGGCGCCGTCGAAGAACTCGCCGAGCCCGTCGAGGCCGGCGCAGATGGAGTCGAGCGTGCAGAGCTTGCACGCGTCGGTCTTCCCGTGCACGAAGCCGCCGCTCGCCTGCCGCACGAAGCCCTTCTGGTCGAGGAAGTGCACGATCCGCTCTTCCTCCTTGACGATCTTGCGGGTCTCGGTGGAGCAGTGCGCGTAGTCCACCATGTAGCAGAGCGGGACGCGCTCCACGCGGAAGGTTCGCCCGCTCTCGTCGACCAGGCGCATCGCCCGGTAGAGCGACAGCTCCAGCTCCCACAGCTTCGGGATCGTGTCGGGGTTCTCGGCCACGCGGTTCATGCGCGGGTCGAGGTTGTTCCACACGAAGTGCCGCACGAAGGGGAAGCGCTCCAGGACGAAGCGCACGTTCCGGTCCAGCTCGCCGGCGTTGAAATGGTTGATGACGCAGTTGACGTCGGCGGTGACGTCGTCGCGGGCCGCGATGCGCTCGAGGGTGCGGACGATGTTGGCGTGCGACCCCGGGTGGCGCGCGAGCTCGTCCTGCAGCTCCGGCCGGTACGAGTAGAGCGACACGTGCACGTGGCGCAGCCCGGCCGCGACCAGGTCCGCGAGGAGGGTTCCCTCGCCGAGGAACTGGCCGTTGGTGATGACGCGGACGTGCAGGTCGCGCTTCCTGGCGTAGCGGACCAGGTCCGCGAGCCACGGGACCATGGTCGGCTCGCCGCCCGTGAGGATGACGCCGTGGTAGCCGCGGGCGACGAAATCGTCCACGTGGCCGCACGCCGTCTCGAGCGTGTTCTCCAGCCCCGACGGTGGATTCGAGCAGAAGCGGCACAGCTGGTTGCACTGCCTCGTGACCTGGATGTAGCCGAGGTTCGCCATTCTCCCTCAAGCCCCCGTGCGGGCCCCGGGCACGACGCGCTTGAGCTCGCCGGCGCCCTGGCGCTCGTGGTAGGCGACGTACAGGCCCGGGCAGCGCGCCGCGAGGGCGCAGCCGGCGCACACGTCCCCGGGCTTCGTGCGGTTCAGCTCGTCGACCGGGAAGAGCCCCTCCTCGAACGCCTCGCTCATGTCGGCGAAGCCGTTGGTCGCGAGGTCGTCGTAGAGGTGCTCGAGCCCCGGCAGCAGACAGAAGGGTGTGCCGTCGTGCGCCGCCTCGAGGCCGCGCGCCCGGGCGTGGCCGATGGCGTCGGCGATGGCCGCGGCCGCCTCGGTCACGGTGGGTACCACGCGGTCGAAGTCGTCGAGCGCGCTCCCCTTGGCCTCGACCATCGAGTACTTCACGGTGAGCGCCCCCGCTCCCAGGAGGGCGTCCACGACGCAGCGCAGCCGGCCGAGGTTGAGGCGCGTGACCACGCAGTTCACGGTCGGCACGAGCCCGCGCGCGGCCGCGGCGCGCGCGCCGGCGAGGCTCTGCTCCCAGGCCCGCGCGCGCACCATCGCGTCGTGCGCCACGCGGTCGCCGTGCAGCGACACGTAGAGGTAGCGCAGCCGGAGCTCGACGAGCCGGTCGAGGAGCTTGCCGTAGGAGAGCATGCGGCCGTTGCTGACGAGCCCGAGGTCGAGCCCGCGCCCGACCACGTGCGCCGCCACCTCGAGGAGATCCTTGCGCGCGGTGGGCTCGCCACCCGAGAGCACCACCATGGTGCGACCGGCGGCGGCGCAGAGATCGACCTTGCGCAGCAGCTCGGACGTCGTGAGGTCGGCGTGCCCCCGGTGCTCGGACGAGTGGCAGAAGACACAGTTGTTGTTGCAGGTGTAGCCGACCTTGAGCAGCGCCTTCACGGGGAGCCAGCTCCGCCCGCGAGCGGGCTCATCCAGCCGAAGCCGTGGGCGCGCACGTAGTTGATGTGCGCCCCCTCGCAGCCCGGCCCTGCCGCGCAGGTGCCGCAACGCAGCGAGCGGGTCAGGTAGCGCTCGCACACGTACCAGCGGACGAACGCGAACAGGTCGACGTGGCCGTCGGGCAGCAGGATGCCGACATCGAGGGAGCTCGCGGGCGCGAGCGCCTGCGACCCGAGGCAGGCCGGCACCCCTTCGGCGCGGGCGCCCGGCAGTCCCGCTTCGCGCGCCAGGCGGGCCAGCTCCGCCGGCGGCGGGTCGAGCGCGAGCGTCTGGGACATCAGCTCCCGCCCCGGCAGGCGGAGCACCACGCGATCGGCGGCCTGGGCCAGCGCCTCCCGCGCGAGCGTCCAGAGGGCCCGCTCCGCCGGGATCTCGACCACCGCGCCGGGCAGCGCCAGGGCCGGCGCGAGGTCGGCGCGGCGGCGCACCACCGCGCGACGCACCCGCGCCGCGATCGGCGACGGGAGGGCCCGGAGGCCCGGCACGTCGACCTCAAGGGACGCGGCGTCGCCGCGCGGCAGCGCCGCGAGCGCCGCCGCCACCTCGGCGGCGTGGTCCGCGCGGAGCCGGTAGGCCGCCCCGACCTGGCGCGCCAGCACCTCGCGCACGCCGCCCTGGAGGCCCGCGGCGGCGCGGGCCTCGAGCGCGACGACGTCGAAGGTCCCCCCCTGCAGCCGCTCGCGGGTGTCGAAGAGCGTGCGGCAGAAGTGCTGCAGGAAGCAATGCCCGCAGCGGTCGCCGACGCAGTCGGGGCCCTCGCCGCGCTCGAGGTAGTTGGTGAAGTTCTCGAAGCCGCCGCGGACCTCGTCCTGGATCTTGTGCGGGTCCTGGATCAGCTCCTCGGCACCCTCGAGCAGCGGCGCCGGCCAGCGGTTGGTCCAGAGGTGCAGGTCGGGGCGCCGGGCGAGCTCGAGCGCGGCGAAGATGTGCTCCCGCTCCACGGCCGGGTCGAAGAAGAGCTCCTGACGGAACTCGCCCCACCCTCGTCCGAAGGGGATCAAGTAGAGCAGGTCGAACTCGCGCACCCCGAGGCCGATGTAGAAGAGGAGCAGGTCCCGGAGGTGCCGGACGTTCAGCTGGTTGACCACCACGTCGACGGATACCACGAGGCCGGCGCGCAGGAGGTTGCGGAGGCCCCGGAGGGCCTGCGCGTAGCCCCCCTTGACGCCCACCAGGCGGTCGAACAGCTCCTCGGTGTGGCCGTGCAGCGAGAGCGTGGCCTCGCTCAGGCCGGCCTGGGCCGCCTGCCGCACGAACTGGTCGTAGGCGAACATGCGGCCGTTGCTGACGCACTGGACCCAGGTGTAGCCGACCTCGCGGCCGTCGCGGACGAAGTAGAGGAACCCGGGATGGATGGTCGGCTCGCCGCCCGAGAGGATCAGCCGGGTGGCGCCGCGCTCGCGCCCGGCCCGGATCTCGGCGCGCACGTCATCGGGCTCGACGAGGAGGCCGTCGTGGCGCTCCGCGTCGTGGCAGAAGAGGCAGTGGTTGTTGCAGCGCCGGGTCAGGCGCACCCACTGCCGCTCCTCGGTGGCGGCCGCCTCGCGTTGCACCACCTTGCGCGCCGCGGGGAGGCTGCCGGGATCGTCGTCGGTGACGCTCACGACGGGCGTCAGTATACCACGCACCCGACGGGCGGCACGCGAGCGGCTCCCGCGGGCGCGTGCCCGGGCCGCCGCGGTGCCGCGAGGTCGGGGCTACTGGGTCACGGCCAGGGTGTACGCCAGGCAGGATGTCGGGGTCCCCGCCGCGTACACCTTGACGTAGAAGACGAGAGGAAGCTGCCAGAAGGTGCCGGTATCGGGCACGGGGTCGACGGCGGGATCGTGGTCGGCGCAGGAGGGGTAGGTCACTTCCCACGTGCGGATGCCCACGGAGGTCTCCGACCCCGAGCACAGGGTCGTGCCGGAGGAGCAGTTGGTGTACACGTCCATCTTGATGGACGGGTCACCGGAGGTGATCACGATCTTGGGCTTGATGCAGGTCCCGTTCGTCGAGAACGTGAACCGGTACCAGTCGACGTCGCCGGCGGGCATCAGGTTGTTCCCGGTGAGCGTCACCGGGGCCGCGTACTGGGCGGCCGAGGCGCAGGTGTTGGCGATCGAGTCGGTGGCGGTGCACTCGCAGCCGTCGGCGAAGGTCCCGTTGATGTCGAAGTAGCCGCTGTCGCAGGTCGCCACCTCGCACACGCCGCCCTGACACGCCGCGGTCGCGGCGTGCCCGGTGAGCTGGGGCGTGCAGTCGTTGCCACACGCGCTGCAGTTGGCCGTGTCGGTCCGGAGGTCGATCTCGCAGCCGTTCGTCTGCCTGTTGCCGTCGCAGTCGTCGTAGTTGGCCGCGCAGGTGCCGTTGCAGATTCCCCCTCCGCAGGTGCGGGTCGCCATGTGGTTGTTGCTGCACGACATGCCGCACTGGCTGCAGTTGTTGGGGTCGATGGCGAGCTCGGACTCGCAGCCGTCGGTGAGCTTGTTGCCGTTGCAGTCCGCGAAGCCCGTGGCGCAGGTGCCGTTGCAGGTCCCGCCGCCGCAGGTCCGCGTCAGCATGTTGATGTTGCTGCAGGCCTGGACGCAGCCGCCGCACGCGTCGGGATCGGTGTTGAGGTCGCGCTCGCAGCCGTCGCCCGGGAGGGTGTTGCAGTCGGCGTAGCCCGTGTCGCAGGCCGCGACGACGCAGCTCCCGGTGACACAGCCCGCCGTGCCGTGGGCCACGACGCACACGTGGCCGCAGGTCCCGCAGTTGTTCGGGTCGGTCATCGGGTCGGCCCCGCCGTCAGGCACGCCCGCGTCGGTGGCGACCGGGATGCAGCCATGGATGGTGCCCACGATGGGCACGCTGGTCGGCGACGGCGCCGACGCGTCCTTGACCATGAGCGACTCGTGGGGGACGTCGCCGTCGATGCCCACTGCCGAGAACCCGAGGTGGACCCGGATCAGGGTGGGGGCCACCGGGGGGGTGGCCGTGGGGTCGCCGGTGGAGAGGAGGAACGGCAGTGTCACGCTCCGCTCGAGCTTGTGCCCGGGGTTGCCGGGGTCGTCCACGAGCTCGAAGAGCGCCATCGTGAAGTGGGCCGGGTTGGTGAGGTAGATCTCCGTCACCTCGATGGGGAGGTTGCCGTCGCCGATGTTGGAGAGGTCCACCAGCCGCTCGACGGTGGAGCCGTACTCGACGGTCCCATAGTCGATGATGGCGTTGCCCGGCGAGCTCTCCTGGCAGTCGGGCGGCGGCGTCGGGTTGATGGAGCAGATCCCGAGGTCGGGGGAGCCCTTCGAGCGCGAGACGAGGTCGACGGTGGCCGACCCGGAGGTCGGATCGGGATCGTCGCTGTGGACCTTGATCGAGCCCGTGGGCAGGTTGGCGTCGTTGGGCCGGAGCACCACGGTGACCGTCTCGCTGCCGGCCACGTCGACGGTGAAGGGCACCGGCTTCGACTGCACGATGAAGGCGCCCACGGTGCGGTCCTCGACCAGGTTCAGGGCGGTGACGGTGAGGGTCGCGCCGCCCACGTTGCCGATGGTGAAGCTCTTGGTGAACTCGCCGCCGACGTACGCGTTGCCGAAGTCCAGGAGCGTGGGGCTCACCAGCATCTTCGGGGTCTGGGGCGTGTCCGGACCGGCGTCGACCGGGGTCGTCGCCTGGCAGAACCCGCCGGTACAGGTGTATCCCCGGCTGCAGTCCTGGTCGTCCTGACAGGGCTGGAGGCCGCTGTCAGTGGGACTCGTGACGGTGGCGCCACCGCAGGCCATGACGGTGGCCAGGGCCGCCGCCACGCCTACCTGTAGGGCAAGCCTGACGAGCATGGCAGTACCTCTCCGCCTGCATTTTCGCCCGATCGGGCGGTCCAGGTCAAACGGGGATTGGCGCGGGCTCCCCGGCGCCGGCCAGCCCGGCTCGCTGCGCGAGCGAGACGCGCGGGGGCGCGTCACGTGAAGCCGTGGCGGCTGGCCAGCGTCGCCCTGACGCGGGCGAGCGACTCGGCGCCGTCCCGGCATCGCTCGGCCCAGGTGAGACCGTCGATCTCGTCCACCCCCTGGCCGTCGGTAGAGCGCTTGAGCCCGAAGCGCTCCGGGGTGGCGCCCATGGCGCTGTGGGGAATGAAGTTGTACTGAAAGAAGAAGACCCAATCGATCACGCTCCGGTTGTCGTCGACGAACCGGATGAATTCCTCGACGTCGGCTGTGGACTCGTGCGGCATGCCCAGGAGCACGTTGATCGAGTTCCGGATCCCCGCCCGCGAGGAGGCCGCGAGGAGGGCGGCGACCCCCTCGAGCGAGACGCCGTGTCGGTACCGGCTGGCCAGGCGATCCGACGGCGTGTCGACGCCCCAGTTGAGCCAATCGCATCCGGCGCGCCGCATGCGTGCCAGGAGCCCAGCGTCGATGGCCTGCGGTCGGGCGCAGTCGCACCAGCGCCAGGGAGCGCCCCGCTCGATCATCGCGTCGAGCACGGCCTCGGCGTAGGCGCGGCGGGTGTTGAACGCCGAGCTCAGGAAGAAGAACTGCTCCACGCCATGGCGCTCCTTGAGGCGCGTCAGGTCGTCGACCACGCGCGTGGGGTGGCGCTCCTTGTAGCGCGCCTTGTGCTCGGCATTGCAGTAGGCGCAGTTGCTGGCGCAGCCGATGATGAACTGATAGGGGACGGTGCGGCCGGACCACCGCGTGTAGGTCTTCTGGGTGTAGAGGCCGAGGTCGAACCCGTCGAGGTCGGGGGCGACGCGCACGTCCATCGCGTGGGTGGCGGCACCCGCGCGCAGCGCGCCGGTCTCGTCGCGAGAGCAGACCCCGGGTATCCAGCGGACGTCCTGGTGACGCGCAAGCGCGTCGCACACGAGCAGCAGCGGGACCTCCCCCTCGCCGTTCATGAGCACTTCGATCTCGGAGGTCCAGCCGGGGTTCTCCTCGAACTGCCAGTACCCGCCGATGACGACCGGGATCCGACTCCCCGTGGACACCAGGTGCCGCTTGAGGAGCACGATCGTGAGCGGGTCGGTGGCGTGGTACGAGGAGAAGGCGAGCACGTCGGTCCGCGACGGCTCGAGGCGCGCGGCCCAGCGCCGCACGAGCCGGTCGAGCCCGGCGTCCGGGGTGCCGCTCAGGGCCGCCGCGAGCCGCGGCACGTCCGAGAGCGCGAGCTTCTCGCGATCGTTGAAGGTCCGGTCGGCGTAGCAGTCGCGGATCGTGACGGTGGCGCCGAACCTCCGCAGGAAGCTCGCGAGGTTGATGAGGCCGAGGTGCGGAAACGCCGCGGTCTTGTTCCCCGCCTCCAAGATGCTCCCCAGCACCGCGGGCCCCACGGCCAACGTCACCCGCAGACCGGACAGGTCGACGTGCGCGAGCCGCGCCACGTCGTGGACCGTGACGCCCGCGCACTGGCCCACGCCCGTCCGGGGCCCGTCCAGGATCTGCGCGAGCGGCGGGAAGCACTGCAGGAACTCGCGGCCCGCGTGCCAGTAGCTCTGGTCCCGAGTGCCCGAGTCGCGCATCGTCGATGAGTGTGCCACGCCCGTTCGGGCTACCGTTGCTCGAGCGGAGAGGTCACGAGCTCCGCCCGGCGCATCTCGTTCACCATGCGCTCGACGAGGCTCAGCGCCCCGCGGAAGAAGTAGGTCGGCCGCTCGTCGAGCGCGTGGGTGAAGAACGAGGGGAAACCGAGCTCGACCTGGGCCGCGCGGCACGGCCCCGACTGGTAGCCGAGGCTGTTGGTCACCAGCACATGGCAGCGCCCGTCGGCAATGAGCTCCCGGACGGTGTTGTCGAGCCGAGTGCGCTTCGGGTCGATCACCACCCGGCCCTCGCCGCAGCGGGCGACGAGCGCCAGCGCGTGGGCGCGGCGCCCGAGGACGAAGTGCCGCTCGACCCGCAGCCCCAGCTCGCCCGCCAGCTCGTCGATCGCCAGGCCGAGGTGGGGATCCCCGACGTGCACCAGGGATCGCTGCGCCAGGTAGTGCGGCACCACCCACTCGAGGAGCGGGACGGTGGCCTGCAACTCGGTGTCGAGGACCTCGGCGACGCGGTCGGTGCAGCCGAGCGCCTCGCCGATCTGCCGCAGCCAGCGCTCGGTCCCCTCGAGCCCGAACGGCAGGCCCGCGTCGATCACGCGCACCTTCAACCGCTGGCCGAGCACCTGGGCGGCCGCGCGACCGTAGGGGAGCGCGACGATGGCCGCCGCGTCGCGTACCCTTGCGAGATCCGCGCCGCGCTGCCCGGAGAGCCACACCGAGACGACGCGTAGCCCCAGGCCACCGAGGAGGCGCTCCAGCTCACGGAGGTTGGCCCGGTGGTCCCCCTCGTTGCGGTCCATCAGGTAGCCCACCACGGCCACGTTGCCGGGCTGCGGATCGGCACCGTCGAGGGGCACCCCGCGCGCGAGCGCCTTCAGGCTGTCGGCGTAGCCATCGATCCAGTCGCCCGCCAGGCCGTTTCCGGGCACGCTCACGACGACCTTGCCGGCGGCCTCGGCCACTGGCCGCGTCAGGCGGTCGTAGTCGACGCCCGTGATCGTGGCCATGGGCATCGACGTGATCAGCACCGCCCCGGCGGCAGGGTAGTCGGCCAGCTTCCGCAGGAGCGCCTGAACGTCATCGTCGCGCGCCGCCACCATCTTCCACGGATGGAGGTCCGTGTTGGCCACACGGTGGATGCCGGTGACGCTCGTGAGCGTGGAGAACCAGTCGTGGTTCCCCTGGACGTACTGCGTCTTCAGGTGGGCGCAGTCGGGCGCGTCGACCACCAGGTAGGCATCCGCGATGGCGTTGACCGCGACGTAGACCCCGATGGTGAAGCTGAGCGAGACGCGCTCGGACCAATCCGCGGCCGGGGCCTCGCTCCCGCCGGGAGCCACGCCCTCGCCCTCGCGGCTCGACGTCGGCTCCTGGGTCACGACGGCTCCCCCGACGGAGCGGCGGCGGGCGCGGCCACCGCCGCCACCTCCGGCGCGGCCTCCGGCGCGGCCTCCGGCGCGGCGACCGGCGCGCTGGCTTGCCCCGCCTCGGGCTGCGCCGGCCGCACGAAGTACTTCCGGTAGCGCCGGAACAGCGGCAGCCGGCAGAGCGTGAGCAGGCGCTCGGCGGTGCGCACCGCGCCACCCACGCCCTTCTCGAACTCCTGCATGCAGAACTGCACCTTGCCGACGGCCGAGAGGCGGTGATCGAATATGTGCTCGGAGAAGACGGCCGCGGTCGCACCCTCGGTGAGGAGCCGCTCCATGCGCTCGCGGTCCTTGAACGCCTTGATGCTGTGGCGCGCCGGCGCCGCGAACATGGCGTTGACCTTGGTCGCGGCCTCGGCGGCGCTCTTGCGGTCCGTGACCTTGAGGAGCACCTCGACGCTGAAGCCCAACTCCTCGAGCATGGCGATGAGCGGCACCCCCCAGGTGGCGCCCGGGTCGCACAGCCGGTGCACCTCGTCGGCGCCGAGCACGAAGCCGAGGCGGAAGCCCGCCGCCTCGGCCCGGGCGCCCTCCCAGCGCTCGGCATGCGGCGCCAGGCTGCGCTCCACGAGCGCCCCCGCGTCGATTGTGAGCTCGACGGCCCCGGCCACCGCCTCGAGCCAGCGGCGCGTACCCGCCACCCCGTAGGGTGCGGGGAGCTCCACCGACTTGATCCGCGAGTCGAAGAGGAGCTGGTCGTAGAGGTTCTGCCAGAGGACGTTGGGATAGAGCACGTGCAGCGCCGCGCGCGGCAAGTCGCGGATCGCCTCGAAGTTCATGTGCGGGATGAAGACGGCGTTGACCCTCACCCCGGCCTGTCTCAGGAGCAGCTCGAGCTCCTGGAGGGCGGGATCGATGGCGAACCCGATCAGGTTGATCGAGTGCGGGTCGGGGGGCTGGCGGCAGGCCGCCTCCGCCTGCTGGCGCCGGTTCACCAGCACCTCGCGGAACACCCCGAGGCTCGATTTCGGCGTGGTCGTCATGTAGAAGAACGGCCGGTCGGTCTTCGCGCGGTAGCGCTTCACCAACGACTCGACGTCCTCACCGGTCATGAACGGCACGCAGGTGCAGCTCAGGAAGAGCATGTGGTCGACGCCGCGCTTCAGGACGTGGTCGAGCACGGAGTCGAGCTTGTCGAGGGCGCCCATGACCACGTCGCGCTCGCCGAGGTCGGAAGTGCACATCGAGTTCGTGTCGCCCTGGCCTCCGGGGCCTTCGGGCTGCCTCCGGTCCGGCTTCCCGTGGGGCGGCTCCCCGTCCGGCCGCTCCCCGTGGGGCGGCTCCCCGTCCGGCCGCTCCCCGTGGGGCGGCTCCCCGCCCGGCTGCTCCCCGTCCGACGTCCCCCCGGGGGCATCTCCTCCTCCCGGATGCTCCCCCTCCCGCCGCAACCGGGCCCGCACCTCCGCCCACTCGTGTGGCGAGCGGCCGAGCTTGCGCACGCGCTCCAGCCACGGGTAGAGCACCTTGTCGACCATCGGGACCGACATGTGCGGCGTGACCTGGAGGCAGTCCCGGTCGCAGTGCTGCACGAAGTTGCAGCGCCTGAAGATGTCGAGGGAGTCGAGGCGTGCGCGCGCCGTCTCCGCGACGGCGAAGAACTGGTACCAGGTCTGGTCGGAGGCCCAGGTGGAGAGCAGCGACTGCTGGTCGAAGGACCGCTGATCGTCCTGGCTGACCTGCGGCAGGCGGTCGCGCACCAGGTCGATCTTGTCGATCCTGCCGGTCTTGTCGGACTCGTCGATCCTGTCGATCCTGTCGGTCTTGTCGGTCTTGTCGATCCTGTGGTCGGCCGCGATGAGCGCCGCCAGATCCTCGATGGTGCGGCCGGCGAAGCGCCCCAACCCGACGGCCCGCAGACGATCCTCCAGCTCCGGCCACAGCGCCTTGCCGCGGTAGTAGAGGACCAGGGACTCGCTCTGCAGGAGGCGCGGTTTTTCCCCCTGGAAGCGGTCGATGTAGAAGACGACCGATTGGTCGCCCGGGCCCTGCACCTCCACCTCGACGTGGTCGACCACCCAGCCGACGGCGACGACCCGCGTTCCCCCCTGGTAGGCCCTGAGGCCGAGGTTCAAGAGGCGAGCGAAGATCGCCCGGGTGCGCGGGCCGCCCGCGAGCGTCCTCCCCTGGAGCTGTCCCCGGTCCATGCCAGCGTTGGCAACGGCCCCCTCCGTCGTGGTGCCGCCGGCAGGCCCGGCGCTGGCGGTGGCCGGCGCTGGCTCGTCCGGCACCGCGCGCTCGCCTTCGCTCATGCTCGCCCCCGCGGCAACGTGGAGAATTCGTCGGTCATCGTGGTGGCCCCGCGCCGACGGGGGCGAACCTAGACGTAGGATTCTGGGTTGGGACACCCAGGGTGTCAAGCCACGACGACGGCCCATAGATCCGCTCTAAGGACCGCCGACGGGTGCCGCTCTCGTTCTAGAAACGCGGGGGAGGCGCACAGTCGAGCCCCCAGTCGAGCCACGATCGAGCATCTGCACAGGAAACGCAGACCAGAACTCGCGAACAGAGAATC
>JACRCY010000118.1 GCA_016218785.1 Deltaproteobacteria bacterium | reverse complement strand
TGATCGGCATCGACTAGTAGGGGGGGACGTTCCCGTCCCCCCTCGCGCGGCAAAGCCGCGCGAGCCTCCCCCCACCGCGCGCTCCCCGCGCGCTGGGGCCTGCGACCCCCGACTGAGGCTTCGACGCCGGGGACGTCGCCCCGTGGCGAGAATGTCGCGGACACCGACAACTGCAATCGTGGCCGTCTCCGTCGGGCGCGGTCGCGCCCACGCTCGTCGACGGAGCACGTGCACGGCGGCGGCCACCCGCGGCGCGCGTGGGTCGCCACGCCCAAGGTGAGCTTCACTACAGGCCGGCGCTGGCACGGTCGCTGCACTTGATCCTCGTCGGCGGCGACTGGGAAGCCTTGCGCCGCCGGAGGGGTGGACTATGCGCGGATACCGGATCCTGGGTTCGGTCGCCCTCGGTGTGTTCGTGCTCGCGCAGTGCACCGGAGGCGACGACGGCGCGGTGTCGAGCGGGACGACGGCCATGTCGGCGGAATGCCTGGCCGCGCTCGCGGAGCCCGTCGCCTCACCTGTCGAGGACGACGCTCCGGCGACGCTGGCACCGATCACGACGTGCGCCGAGGTCGTACCCGCCGTCGGCCGCCAGGTGCTCCGGGAGATGAACGCCGTCCTCGACTACAACCTGCAGGACGCGCTCAAGGTCCACTGCCAGCCCTGCCAGCAGCGGCCGACCTACAGCCGCGACGGCGGCTACGGGTACGGCGGGGGCTACGGCTACGGCTACGACGACCACGGCTCCAGCGGCTCCCACTTCGGCTGCGGGGGCGGCGGCTCGAGTTCCTCGTCACAGGCGGACGGCGGCTACGGCGGCCCTCGCACCCAGTTCGACGCCGCCGCCGGGGGCTGGCACGACGCCGGCGCCGCGCAGGGCGACTCCGGTGGTGGCGGCGAGTCCGCCGACGAGTACTCCACGACCAACAACCAGGTCGCGGGCGTGGACGAGCCGGACTTCATCAAGAACGACGGGGCGTACATCTACATCGTGGCCAACCGCATCTTCCGCATCATCGACGCGTGGCCGGCCGAGGGGGCGCACACGCTCGCCGCGGTGCAGGTCGAGGGCTACCCCACGGGCCTGTTCGTGTACGAGGACCGCGCCGTGGTCTACTCCATGCTCGGCTCGGCCACTCCGCCGTGCAGCCCCGGGTACTTCGGCTGCCCGGTGACCGGCAGCGGCGGGCCCTTCGTCATCACGGTGTACGACATCAGCGACCGCACGAACCCGGTGCGCCTGCGGCGGATCGAGTCCAGCGGCTCCCTCGTCAGCTCGCGCCGCATCGGCAGCATCGTCCACACCATCTCGGTCGTCGGCAACGCCGGCTATGGCCTGCAGTCGCTGTGGAGCGACTGGCCGGCCGACGTGGCGCGCACGACGCCGTACTGCAACGACAGGTATCAGCCCCTGCTCGCGCCGGGCGAGGTCAAGGCGGCCTTCGAGCGGCTGCGCCAGAGCAACACCGCCGCCATCGAGCACTTTGCCGCCACCGCCCACACCCCGCAGGTGCCCCAGCCCAAGGTGGTCGACCAGCGGTACGACGGGCCCGCGCCGGTGACCGACGCGACGCAGCTCGCGGACTGCCGCGGCTTCTACGTCGCGAACGCCAGCGACGGGCTCCAGGTGCTCACCCTGTCGTCCTTCGACATCCTCGCCCCGGCGCCCCTCGGCGTCACCAGCGTGGTCGGCAGCGCGGGCGCGGTCTACGCCAACCAGACGTCGCTCTACGTGGCCCAGCCGATCCGCACCTCCCGGAGCCCGTACGGCTGGAGCTGGTGGTCCTGGTACGGCGCCCACGAGCGGACCGCGCTGCACAAGTTCCGCGTCAGCGAGGGGCAGGCCTCGACCACCTACGCCGGGAGCGGCACCGTCCAGGGGCACGTGCTCAACCAGTTCGCCATGGACGAGCACGACGGCTACCTCCGCGTGGCCACCAGCGTCGGCTGGGTCCCCGACCCGGCCGTGCACAGCGCCGTCACCGTGCTCACCGAGACCGACGGTCTCCTCGAGACCGTCGGCATCCTCGACCAGATCGCGCCCGGCGAGGACATCCGCGCCGTGCGCTTCGCCGACGACGTCGGCTACGTGGTCACGTTCAAGAAGACCGATCCGCTCTTCGTCATCAACCTCTCCGACCCCGCCCACCCGTTCATCCAGGGCGAGCTCAAGGTCCCCGGCTTCTCGACCTACATGCACCCGATGGACGACACCCACGTGATCGGCATCGGCTTCGACGCGCAGGACATGGGCGGGTTCGCCTGGTTCACCGGGCTCCAGCTCCAGATCTTCGACGTGACCGACCCCGACAACCCCCTGCTGCTGCACAAAGAAGTGATCGGCACGCGCGGCTCGACCTCGGACGCCACCAGCAACCACCTCGCATTCAACTACTTCGCGCCCAAGGAGCTGCTGGCGGTGCCCATGGTCATCTGCGAGGGGGGCAACGGCAACGGCTACTACGGCACCCGCATGACCTTCGACGGGCTGCTGGTGTGGCGCGCCACCGTGGCCGACGGGTTCCAGAAGCGCGGCGGCATCCCCCACGCCGACCCGGCCGTGGCCGACGCCGACGGCAACGGCTGCTACAACTGGTGGGCCAACCCCGACTCGGGGGTCAAGCGCAGCATCATCATGGACGACTACGTCTACGCGGTCGCGCTCGACGTCATCAAGGTGTCGGCGCTGGCCGACCTCGAGCACCCCGTCGCCAGCGTGGACCTCCTGAAGTAGCCCCGCGGGTTGACGCACCCGCTGACCGCCTGCGGGTTGACGCACCCGCTGACCGATCGTATGGTCCGAGCACGCCGCGCCCGTCGGTGAGGCGTGCGAGTGGAGGCACCATGTGCGAAGGTGACCGCGACGTCCTGCGCGAGACCGACCCCGAGATCGAGTCGTACATCGCCGCCGAGGAGCGGCGCCAGCTCGAGAAGGTGCGCCTCATCCCGTCCGAGAACTACGTGTCGGCGGCGGTGCTGGCGGCCACCGGCTCGGTGCTCACCAACAAGTACTCCGAGGGGTACGCGGGCAAGCGGTACTACGAGGGGCAGCAGAACATCGACCCGGTCGAGAACCTCGCCATCGAGCGGGCCAAGAAGCTCTTCGGGGTGGATCACGCCAACGTGCAGCCCTACTCGGGCTCGCCCGCCAACCTGGCCGTCTACCTCGCCTTCTGCAGCCCGGGCGACACCATCATGGGCATGGCCCTGCCCCACGGCGGCCACCTGACGCACGGCTGGAACGTCTCCATCACCGGCAGGTTCTTCCGCTCGGTGCAGTACCAGGTGTCGCGGGAGACGGGCCGCATCGACTTCGACCAGGTGCGCGACCTGGCCCGCAGGGAGAAGCCCAAGGTCATCTTCTGCGGGGCCACCGCCTACCCGCGCATCATCGACTTCGCGACCTTCGCCGCGATCGCGCACGAGGTGGGCGCGAAGCTCTGCGCCGACATCGCGCACGTCGCGGGGCTCGTCGTCGGCGGCGCCCACCCGTCCCCGGTCGGCCACGCCGACGTCATCAGCACGACCACGCACAAGACCCTGCGCGGCCCGCGCGGCGGCATGCTCATGGCCACGGCGGCCTGCGCCAAGGACATCGACAAGGCCGTCTTCCCCGGCCTGCAGGGCGGCCCGCACAACCACACGACCGCCGGCATCGCGGTGGCCCTCCACGAGGCGTCACAGCCCGCCTTCAAGGACTACGCGCAGCAGATCGTGAAGAACGCGAAGGCCCTGGCCGCCGCGCTCACCGGGCGCGGGTTCGCGCTGGCCACCGGCGGCACCGACAACCACCTCATCCTCGTCGACCTGACCTCGAAGGGGCTGCCGGGCAAGGTCGCGGCCAAGGCGCTCGACCAGGCCGGCCTCGAGCTCAACTACAACACGGTGCCCTTCGACCCGCGCAAGCCGTTCGACCCGTCGGGCATCCGCCTCGGCACTCCGGCCGTGACCACCCGCGGCATGAAGGAGGCGGAGATGCAGCACATCGCCCGCTGGATGGACGAGGTGTGCGCCGCGCCGCAGGACGAGGCGCGCCTCACCCGCATCGCCGGTGAGGTCCGCGAAGTGTGCGCGCGCTTCCCGGCCCCGGGCATCCGCATCGCGTAAGCTGCCGCCCGGCCCCACCTCCCCAGGCAACCACATCCGCCCACGCCCGGTCTGACAGGAGGGTGTTTCCTGCGCGTTTCCCTTGACATTCGCGGGGATGCACGCTAACCGTTACGGACTTTAGCCCAAGCGCGTAGGAACCCGACGGGCTTCGCCCGGAGGGTTCCATCGCGGGAGGGAATGGGAACAGGGTTCCCATCCAAACCGGGTCGGAGGGCCTCATGCGCATCAACCGGGCTTCGCGCCGCGCCGCGCACACGGCGGCCTGCGTCATCGTGCTGAGCATCCTTTGCGCCGCCGCCTCGGCGCGGGCGGAGATCATCGAGCTGCTCGACAGGACCAAGATCGCCGGCACCATCGAGCACTACTACGACGGCGTCTTCGTCATCGAGACGGGCGGAGTGAAGATCCAGCTCCCCCGCGAGAAGATCCGCAGCATCACGTTCAAGCTGCCGCCGCCGCGGCCCGAGTTCTCCACCCCGGAGAAGACCTTCAACCTCTGGAAGCAGGCCGTGAGCGCCGGCCAGATGGCCAGGGTCATCGACTGCTACGCCCTCATGTACCAGGGCCTCCTCGCCTACCAGTTCGGCGAGGCCGACAAGGAGGTCTTCGCGAAGATGAAGAAGGAGGTCACGGGGACCCGCTTCGTCGTCAAGGAGACCAAGATCAAGGGCGACACGGCCCTCATGAAGATCCAGCGCAAGCGCGGCGACGACAGCGACACCGGCGAGCTGCGCTTCGTGCGCGAGAACGGCGAGTGGAAGCTGCTGCCGCCCATGTAGCCGCCGCGCCCCGATCCCGGAACCCAGGCGACTTGAGGCGACCTCGCTTCGCACTCCCCTTCGTCGGGCTCGCCGCCCTGGTGGCGGCGGGCGCGGTCTCGCGCGAGGCGCGC
>JACRCY010000120.1 GCA_016218785.1 Deltaproteobacteria bacterium | reverse complement strand
GGTGTAGGTGGTGCCGAAGTCGATGCCGATGGCCGGGGGCCCGGCCGGCTGCGGGGCCGGCTGGCCCAGGGCCTCGGCCACCTCTATCGGCGACAGGCCGTGGATGGTGCGCGGCCCCGGCCCGGCCGCACCGGACGAGGCGCCGACCGCGACCTCGGCCGGCGCGGTAGCGGCCTCGGCCTTCGCCGCGCCCGCGGCCCGGGCCATCTCCTCCAGCAGCATGAGGTCCACGGCGTGCGCGGGGTCGAACTTCACGCCGAAGCCGGGCCGGCGCCCCTGCACCCGGGCCTCGGCCGCGGTGCGCACGTGCACGCATTCGCCGCGCAGGCTCGCGCCGGTCCCGTCGGGCAGCTCCAGCTCGATCGCCAGGCGGGTGCCCAGGCGCGGCGGCGTCGTGGAGGCGAAGAACGCGCCGCCGCGGCTGACGTTGGCCGTGGCCACGCGTATCACGGTCACCCAATCGGTGCAGCGCAGGCGCGCCCGCCAGGTCACATCGAAGCGTTGCGCGGGGGTCCGCTGGTCGTCGTCCACCGCTGACTCCTTCGAGATCCCCCGCGCCGGCTCCAGCGCCGCATGGTATCACAGGCTCCCCTCCGTGCGCCTGGCTCGCCGGCGGTCAGTCGCGGGCCGCCGCGCCGCGGCCCCCGGTCGCTGCGGTGCGGGCGCCCGACTGAAACGCGGGCTAGGGCATGCAGCAGACCGTGATGGGGCCGGTCGGCTGGACGCCCCCCGTCGGGAGCGAGGGACTCGGCTCGCAGGCGCCGGGCCGGAGCTGCGTGCGGGCGAGGAAGAGGCCCACGTTGAGCGGGCCGTTCACGAACACCGCGCTGCAGGTGGCGCCGTCGGCGGGCACCATCCCGTAGCCGGTGGTGCAGGCGCTGTTGTGGATGCCGATGACGCAGGGGCCGCCGACGCAGTCGCAGCGCGCGCCCTGCTCGGCCCCGCACGCGCACGCGCTGCAGGATCTCCCGTCGCTCGCGCTGCCGTCGAACAACGGCACCGGGGTCATGGTGTAGGGCGCCGGGCAGGAGAAGCTGCCGGCCCGCGCGAGGCACGGCCCGAGGAAGCTGCCCGACGGCGGCCGCGGCACGCACTGGGCCGTGCCCGGGCCGCAGGAGCCTCCGGCCGGGCGCAGGCACGCGCGGCCCGCGGCCGGCCAGGAGTACGCCGGCGGCGGGATCATCGACGCGACGGCCGTGCACGCGCCGCCCTGCGGCAAGGGCACCGAGGCGGTGCAGCGGAGCGTCATCTGGGCGAAGGTCGCGGCCTGGCAGGGCGGGGCGAGCGTGACGGGGTAGGTATCGGACATCCCGGTGCAGGCGGTGTTGGACCGATAGCAGACGAGGTCGCTCTCGCACGTGCCGCCCGCGGGCGCGTCGCAGTCGCAGTCGCACTGCGCCGGCTCGGCCACGATGTCGGCGGCGTCGAAGAGGTCGAGAGCCACGGCCAGCTCTGCCGGGCACGACGTGAGGCCGTCGGGGTCGATCCAGCCGACGCCGGTCCAGCCGGAAGGGGGCGGCGCCGCGCAGGTGTAGTCCGCCTGGCATTGCGGGTCCTGGCAGTCGGCCAGCCCGTCGCCGTTGTCGTCCACGCCGTTGAGGCAGTCCTCGGCCCCTAGCGTGCAGGGACCAACGTGGTCGAGCGCGACGCCGGCCTGGAGGCGGTAGCAGTCGCTCTCGTAGGTGTTCCCGTCGCAGCCGCAGACGGGGGGAGGAGTCGGCGTGCAGCCCGCCGGCGCGGTCACGCACGCGCCCCGCCGGTCCGGGGCGCACCCGTTCAGGTCGCACACGGCCTGTGGGTCCAGGCACTCGAGGCCGTCCGGCCCGCCGCAGACGCCGAGGTTGCACTCGCCCTGGTAGCAGACGCCGGCGCTGTCGCGACAGGACCTCCCGTTCGGCGCCGGGCGGAAGTCGCCGCACACGGGCTCCCCGGTGCCGCAGGCGATCGTGCCCTCCCGGCCCTCGCTCACGGGGTCCGCGCAGGTGGCGCCGGCCGCGCACGGGGTGCAGCTTCCGTCCAGGCACACCATGCCGGTGCCGCAGGGCGTGCCGTTCGGCGCGGTCAGGCAGTCGCCGGGTCCGGCGTCCTCGGCCGGGCCGGGCCCGGTGTCGCCGGTGCCCACGTCGAGCCGGCCGCCGTCGTCGGGCCCGACGGTCGGACCGTCGCCAGGTCCGCGATAGGCGGGGTTCTCCTTGGTACACGCGCCCGCAAGGAGAGCCAGCGCCGCGCCCAGGAGCCCTGCGCGCCGAAACGAGCACCCGCGCCCCATGGCCACCTCCCGTCCGTCCTTGGTCCGATCATCTCGCGTCCGCGCCGCGGTGGCAACCGGGCCAAGCGCCGGTGGCGAGCGCGGTGGCACCCGCGGTGGCAGCGAGCGCCGGTTCCCTCAGCCCCCGCGTCGGGGCGCTCGGCGAACCCCAGCACCCAGAGGACCACCACACAGCCCTTCTCCCAGCCGCTGGCGAAGATCTCGTCGAGGTGGCCCTCGGTGATGGGCTTGCCGGCCTGCAGCCGTTTGATCATTGCCTCGGCGTCGGGCAACTGCGCCGCCCCGGCGGGCCCGGGGCCCCCGGGCAGGTACGCACGTGTGGCCGCAACGGGGTCAGGACCCGGGCGTGGGGTACATCAAGGAAACCTGGCCGGGGTCCAGACCACCCCCGGGGGTTCATCAAGGAACCCTGGCCGGGGTTCAGACCACTCCCGGGGGTACATGAATGAACCCTGGCCCGGGTCCAGACCACCCCCGGGGGTTCATCAATGTACCCTGACCGGGGTCTGGACCACCCCCCGGGGGTTCATCAATGTACCCTGGCCGGGGTCTGGACCACACTGCGGCTTACACGCACCTACCTCTGGCTCACGGGCGTGCGGCTCGTGGGGTCCTTTGAGCCGCGGCCCAGGTCGCGGCGCCGGAGACCGGCCCGTGGCTGCGGCTGGCTCAGGCGGAGAGACCGTCCTCGGCGAGGGGCGCGAGCAGGCGCGCGGCGAGCGCGCCGGTGGCGGGCGCGGCGGGGTCGAGGTTGGCGGACACGCGCACCACGTACCCGCGCAGCGTCTGTTGCCCGACGGCGCCGCCCGCCAAACGACCCGCTTCCGCCCGCCGACGGCCCGCTTCCGGTCGCCAGACGACCCGCTTCCGGTCGCCCGACGACCCGCTTCCGGTCGCCGGCGACCCACACCGCCGCCTTGCCCGCACCGTCGGCGGGTGGTACAAATGGATCATGGCGGGCAAGTCGAGAGCGGCCGACCTCACTATCGAGATCCTCAAGGAGATCCGCGACGGGGTCCGCGAAACGAACGCGCGAATCGATCAGACCAACGAGCGCCTGGAGACGATGCGGACCGAGCTGTCGACGCGCATCGATGCGACCAACACGCGCATGGACGCCGTCGAGAAAGTGCTGCACGAGCTGGCCGGGCAGTTCGTCTTCATCGCCAAGTACGTCCGCCACACCGCCCGCCGGCAGGGGGCCCGCATCGACGCGCTCGAGACCCGGGTCGGCAAGCTCGAGGAGCGCCCCCCAGGGCAGTAGCCGCCGGCGAGGAGCGCCCCCCAGGGCAGCCCGCCGGGCCCGTCGGGCCCGGGCCCGGGAGAGGAGCCGGAGGCCGGCGCCGCAAGGGCGCCGGAATGCCAGCAGGGCGCCGGTTGCGTGCCGGCCGCGACGGGCGTAGGCTGGATATCGTACTGGTGCCGGTGCCGCGATGGGCCTTTGCAGAGTGGATGTCACGCTCGGGAATCCCGCAGACCGGAGCGTCGCTCCCCTGCAGGTCGCCGCGCTCGTCGACACCGGCGCGCTGCACCTGTGCATCCCCGAGCACGTGGCGATCCAGCTCGCGCTCGCGGAGCTGGAGAAACGCGAGGTCACCATGGCCGACGGCAGCCGCCGGCTGGTGCCCTACGTCGGTCCCGTGGAGGTGCGCTTCGAGAAGCGCCGCTGCTTCGTCGGCGCCATGGTGCTCGGGGACGAGCCGCTGCTGGGGGTCATCCCGATCGAGGACATGGATCTCGTGGTGCACCCGGCCACCCGGCAGCTCGTCGTCAATCCCCAGACCCCCAACGTCCCGGGCTCCGTGGCCAAGTAGGCACCATCGGGCTGGTCGCCCTACTCCCCCAGCGCCTTGACCGCGTCGTCGTGCACCTTGCTCCCCGGCGCCGTGATGTCGCGCGCCAGCGTGAGCTTCGCCTTCGCCTGGAATGCCGGCAGCCCCCCGGCCTCCTCGAGGGCCTTGCGCGCCTCCTCCTCCAGCTTGAGCAGCCCGTTGAGGATGCCGCCGTGCTTCGGCGCCGCGCGCCGCCCCTGGTCCCACTTCGCGTAGGCCTCGCGGAACCGCTTCCCCTTGAACTCCTCGTCGCCGAGGTCGTAGTAGAGGTCGCCGAGGAGCCGCGTGATCTCCTGCCGGTACCAGCTCTCGACGCCGGTCGGCAGGAGCGCCCGGTCGGACTCGATGACGTACTCCCACTCGCGCCGGGCCTCGTCGGCCTTGCGCTGGCGAGCGAGCGAGAACCCCTCCTCGAACTTGCCGCGCGCCACCTCCAGGTTGCGCCGGACCTCGCGCACCAGCGTGAGCGACTCGCGCACGGTCTTGTCCGACTCGAGGGTCTTCAGCTTCTTGAGCGCCGGGTCGATCTTGCCGCTCACGTAGAGGAGCACGGCCTCGCGCAGCTTGGGCTCCTCGTACTTCCCCTTGAGCTCCTCCTCGGGGTCGACGCTCGTGCCGCCGGCCTTCACCCTGCCGACGTAGCGCGCCGCCTGGCACGGCTTGAAGTCCTTGTGGCGCTTCAGCCGGTGCTCGGCGTCGGCGAGAGCCGTGCGGATCTTGTCCTCACCCGGCGTCGGCTCGTCGTCCCCCATCAGCTCGAAGAAGGTGCACAGCGCCGCCTGCGCCTTGTCGGGGTAGCGCGCCTTGAGCTGCGAGATGCCGTCGATGCGATAGGTGTCGGCGAGGCTGCGGTTGATCTGCTTGAGCCGGTACTTGACCTGCGCGTGGTAGAAGCTCTCCGCCGGAATCTGCTTGTAGGTCTCGCGGGCCCGCTCGAGGTTCTGCCGCGTGCCCAGCTCGAAGGCCTCGTTCCCCTGCTTGAAGACGTCGGCGTGCTCGACCTCGCGCCTGGCCTGACCCTTCAGCTTCTGCGCCTCGTCGTTCAGCGGATCGACCTCGAGCGCCTCGGCGAAGGCCTTCTCGGCCGCGCCCCAGCGCTGCTGCTTCATCGCCACCTTGCCGGCGTCGACGCGCTCCTGCACCCGCGTCTGCATCCGCGCGAGCCGCTCGCGCGCGTCGGGCCCCGCGTCGATCGGCTTCTGTCCCCGCTTCCAGACGGCGGCGCCGATGATGGCGGCGAGAAGCACGAAGGCCACGCCGCCGACGAGGGCCGCGCGCTTCTTGCGCCCCGCCGAGCCCACCAGCTGGGTGGAGCTCTGCGGCTGCGTCGTGGTCGACTCGACGCGGAACAGCAGATCGCCGAACCGCAGCTTGTCGCCGGGGCCGCAGGCGTCGAGCTTGGTGCGCTCGCCGTTGATGAACGTGCCGTTGGCCGAGCGCAGGTCGAAGACCTCGAGGCGCGCGCCGCCGTCCACCAGCCGCAGGCGCGCGTGGCGCCGCGAGATCGAGTTGTCGTCGAGGACGAGGTCGTTGCCCGCGACGCGCCCCACGAACGCCTCGGGCTTGCCGAGCTCGAAGACACGCCCGTCGTAGGGACCGCCGCGGCCGACGAGGCGCACGCCGGCCCCCCGCACGGCCGCGAGCGCGCCCGACAGCGTGACCGGCGTCCCCGGCGGGCCGGGCGGCGGTGCGCCCGCCCCGGGATGGCCCACGGGCGCGACGGCCGGTCGCACCCCCGACGGACGGCCGGGGGACTGGGGCGCCGGCCCCGACGCGATGACCGAGTTGGTGAAGACCGGCGGCGTGGTGGCGTCGGAGGGGGGCGCACCCGCGGCGCTCTGCTGGAACGGGGCGGTCACGTCGTAGTGCTGCGGCGCCACCCCGCGCGGCGCCACCACGGCCTGCGCCGGCGCCGGGCGGCGGGCCTGGAGCGCCAGGTTCGAGATCAGGGCCTCCCCGGAGGCGCCCTGCGGCACGACGCGGATGACGAACTCCGCGATCTCGATCCGTGACTCCATGGTCACGGGCGTGGGGACCGAGATGCGCCGGCCGTCCACCTTGATGCCGTTGGCGCTCCCCTCGTCGATGACGAAGACCCGACCGGCGTCGACGGACAGACGCGCGTGGCGGCGCGAGACGGAGGCCGACTGGAGGCAGAGCGTGCGATCGGCGTCGCGGCCGATGGTGACTGGCGCGCCCGTCAGCTCCACCTGGCCGACGTCATGCCCCTGACGGTCGCGAACAAAGACCTTCCACAAGCCAAACCCTTGTCCCTCTGCTCGACCCCCGCTGCCTCCCCGAGACCGCGGCTGCTCCCTACTCCCGGAAGATGTTCATGTTCACGCCGATGCCCCGGCGCTGCAGATCCTCGTAGAACGACGGCACGAAGCCCGAGGCGACGTAGCGGCCGCGCACGTGCCCCTGCTCGTCGAAGCCCTCCTGCTTGAAGGTGAAGATGTCCTGCATGGTGATGACGTCGGTCTCCATGCCGGTCACCTCGGTGATGTGGGTGATCTTGCGGCTGCCGTCGGAGAAGCGCGACTGCTGCACGATCACGTCGATGGCCGAGGCGATCTGCTCCCGGATGGCGCGCACCGGCAGGTCCATGCCCGACATGAGCACCATGGTCTCGAGGCGCGACAGCGTGTCGCGCGGCGAGTTGGCGTGGGCGGTGGTCAGCGACCCGTCGTGGCCGGTGTTCATGGCCTGGAGCATGTCGAGCGCCTCGCCGCCGCGGCACTCGCCGACGATGATGCGGTCCGGGCGCATGCGCAGGCAGTTGCGCACCAGGTCGCGGATGGTGATCTGCCCCTTCCCCTCGATG
>JACRCY010000119.1 GCA_016218785.1 Deltaproteobacteria bacterium | reverse complement strand
TGCGCGGCGCGGCCGCCCCCACCTGGCGCCGCAGCTCCTCGAACAGGCGCGCCTCCAGCTCGAGCTGCCGCTCCTCGGCGTGCAGGACCTTCTCCTCGTGGTCGGCCAGCTCCGGCGTCACGAAGCGCTCGCCGCCCACGGTGGTCTGCTTGCGGATGTAATCGGCCGGGACCGCCTTCAGGTTGGAGCGCGTGACCTCGAGGTAGTAGCCGAAGACGCGGTTGTATCGGATCTTGAGCGACGCGATGCCGGTGCGCTCCCGCTCGCGCGCCTCGATCGCCAGGATGGCGCCCTTGCCCCCGTCGCGGATGTCGACGAGCTCGTCCAGCTCGGCGTGGTAGCCCCGGCGGATGAAGCCGCCGTCCTTGGTCACGGCCGGCGCGTCGTCGACCAGGGCCCGCGCCACGGCCTCGGCCACGTCGCCGACGTCGTCGCCGCCGAGGTCGAGCAGCGCCGGTGGATCGTGCTCGCCGCGCAGCTCCGCGCGGAGGGCCTCGTGTACCGCGGGGAGCCGCTCCAGCGAGCGGCGGAGGGCCACGAGGTCGCGCGGCGTGGCCACGCCCAGGCGGGCGCGCCCCGCCAGGCGCTCCAGGTCGCCGATCTCCTGGAGGATCGTGCGCAGCCGCTCGCGCAGCGCGGCGTGCTCGACCAGCAGCTCCACCGCGTCCTGGCGGCGCCGGATCTGGGCGACGTCGACGAGCGGGAAGGCGAGCCAGCGCCGCAGCATGCGCCCCCCCATCGGGGTCAGCGTGCCGTCGAGGACGCCGAGGAGCGAGCCGCGCTTCTCCCGCGTCATCAGGGTGGCGAACAGCTCCAGGTTCGCCTTGGAGCTGTCGTCGACGACCAGGTGGTCGGCGCTGCGGTACGGGACGATGCGGACCACGGGCAGCGCGCCGGTCGGCTGCGTGGCCCGCGCGTAGCGCACCACGGCCGCGGCCGCCCCGACCGTCGGCGGCGAGAGCCCCAGGCCCCCCACCGGGGCGCCGAGGGTCTCGCCGAGCAGGGAGACATCGGCCGCGTCGTCCGGCTTCTCGGCGAGCTGGGTCACGCAGAGCTGCGGATACGCGGTGCGCACCGGCTGCAGCGCGGCCGCGGCGCCCGCGGGCTGGAGCAGCTCCTTGGGCTCGATGGCGCCGATCTCGTCCACGAGCGCCGCCGCACCCTCGACCTCGGTGGCGCGGAACTCGCCGGTGGTGACGTCGAGGTAGGCCAGGCCGAAGCGCGACTCGGGCGCCGGGACCGCCGCGGCGAGGTAGCTCGGCGCCTTGGCCTCGAGCTGGTCCTCGTCGAGCACCACGCCGGGCGTGATGACGCGGGTGACCGCGCGCTTGACGATCCCCTTGGCGTGGCGCGGGTCCTCCATCTGCTCGCACATCACGACCTTGCGCCCGAGGGCGAGCAGCCGCGCCACGTACCCCTGCGCCGCGTGGTGGGGCACGCCGCACATGGGGACCGCGTCCTCGCGCCCCTTGTCGCGCGTCGTGAGCGTCAGGTCGAGGAGCCGCGCCCCCTCGACGGCGTCCTCGAAGAACATCTCGTAGAAGTCGCCCAGGCGGAAGAAGACGAACGCCTCGGGGTGGCGCTCCTTCACCTCCAGGTACTGCCGCATGAGCGGCGTCTCGGACGGTGACCGGCGCACCCGACCTAACTACCAGAAACGGGTAGAGCCGGGAAGGGTTGACTTCGGGTCGCCCGACCGCACCGGCGGCCGGGGGGACCTTGCGTGCCCGGTTCGCAGGGCGGTAGCCTTGCTGGTGGGGGTATTGCGTGCGCGCCGCGTCCTGGGCCCTCTTGCTCTCGCTCCTGGCCGCCGTCGCGGGCTGCAAGGGCGGCAGGGGGTCAGCCGACGCAGCAGCCGCCGACGGCCTCGACGCGGGCCTCCGCGACGGCCCGTGCACCCGGACCGACGCGATCGAGGGGCAGTGCTCGAGCCAGTTCGAGGGATGGCCTTGCTACCCCTCCTCGGGTACGTGCGCGCCCTCCCGGTGCAGCTGCCAATGCGGCCGGTGCCTGCCCGGCTGTCCCGGCAACCCGAATGGCATCCCCTGTGGTAGCTGGTCCAACCCGCAGATGGGGTGCTGCGGCAGCGGGTGGCACTGCTGCGATCTCACCACTGGAGGTATGGAATACGAGCGGTGCTATCCCTCGAGTCAGGAGTGCCCGAGGGTGTGTGCAGGCGGCTACCACGGTGCCGCCTGGCTCTGCCCCCGGGACTCGTGGTGCGTCCACTCCATCTGGGAAGCCTGGACGGCCCCGCCCGACGGGACCTGCAACGAAACATGGACCCAGGATCCGTCGTCTCCGGAGCCAATGGGCTGCGCGACTGACTGCCCGACCGAGAGCCAGTGCGGCAGCAGCGTGTGCTGTGGCGCCCACACGCGTTGTGCCCTCGACGACGGCGGGACGCTGTGCTGCATCGCCGACTGGCCCGAGCTCTGGGCAGATGCGGGAGCGCCCGACGGCGGGCTCACGGACTCCGGCCAGCCCGACTGACGCCGCGTGGCCGAAGTACCGCTGGTCTCGGGAGAGTGAAGGGGCGAGGTCTGCGCTACGGGACGATCTGGAAGGTGACCTCGGCGACGGTGCGGGCGGTGATGGTGCCGCTCAGGTTCTGCCCGCCGGGGGTGAAGGTCCCGGGGCGCGCGGTGGAGATCCGCAGCGTGACGTCGCACGACTCGAAGGCCCGCGAGTAGTGGACGAGGTCCGCGGCGCGGACGACGAGCCGGCCGGGTGTCGCCTCGTCGCTCGGCAGGACGCGCCACCAGTCGTACGTGTGCGGGCCGCCGCACGACCCCTTGTTCTCGATGGTGACCTCATCGGCGCCGGGGTCGGTGAACTGCAGGGTGATCTCGTCGCCCGCCCGGTAGACAGCGCCCGCCGCCGGCGAGGTGACCTCCATCGGCTCGGGCAGGACCACGCTGAAGGTGCTCTTGCCCTCGAGGGCGCTCCAGTGCACCGTCAGCTCGGCGCCCCCCGGCAGGGGGGTCACGCCCGCCGGCGCGTACTGCCACTCCTCCCCGGCGAGGAACGCGAAGCTGTCCTCGGGGCCCTTGCAGCCCTCGAGGTTGAGATCGAACGCGCCGCGCGTCACGCACGCGCTGACGCGGGTCTCCTTGGACGAGGTGCTCACCTGGACGTCCGCGTCGATCACGCTGAGGGACTCCGCGATCCCCTCCGCGATGGCCTCGTCGAGGCCTGACAGGTCGCATCCCACGAGCGGGACGAGCAGCACGAGCGTGGCCGCCGCCAGGATCAGAGCCCGCCGGGACCTCGAAGCCGCCTGAGCCGCGTGTCTGTCGTTGTCGTGCATGGCGCCCTCCTCTCTTCGTTCGCATTGGCAAGGGAGCAAGCGGCGTACCAGGTGGCGCCCTCGTGATCTCGCGGGGCTGGCGATGGCGAGCGCCGACCGGGCCGCGAATCGCGACAGGGCTGCCCCGGATCACGCCAGGTGTTGAAGATCTGACGCATTTCAGCCGTTGGTACAGCGACGCGGCCGTGCTCCCCGATCCCTATCTGACGGAGACGACCGTCGACGGCGGCGTGCTCTTCGTGAACGTCGCGCCGGGCACCTATCGCCTCGACGGGCACAAGGAGGGCAGCACCTTCCGCCCCGCGTGGGTCTGGTGCCGCGCCGGCGTCTTCGTCAACGCGTCCCCACCCCACGGCATCCAGGAGGAGTGAGACGTGCCGATCGTTGACTCCTGCCCGCCCGACGGATAGAGTCGGGCGACGGAGCGGAGGCCGGGGCGAGCGAGTGCCGGGGCCGGGGGACACAGAGCCGCACGCGTCACCCGAGGTCACGGGAGACGCCGACCGTGAGCACCAGCGGGCGCTCGAGTGGTACGGCCGCGAGCTCACTGCCTCCTGGGACGACCGCGAGCGCGCCGCCCGGCTCCGCTACTACCTCGCGCAGCACCTGACCTCGCGCAGCATGGACGGCCCGGCGGAGCGCGAGTACGGCCGCGCCGCCGACCTCACGACCAGCTTCCGCCCCACCCTGCGCGCCGCGCGCCTCCTCTGCGAGGCGCACGGCGAGACCGAGCGCGCCGACAAGCTCCTCGACCTCGAGATCGCGGCGGCCCCGGCCGGCCCCGATCGAGCGGCGCTCCGGCGTCGCCGCGCCGCGCTCCTCGCCGAGCGCGGCGACCTGGTGGGCGCCACCCTCGCCTGGCGGGCCGCGGTCGACGAGTCCCCGGCGGACCCGGCCTCGCTGCGCGGCGTCGAGGACGTCGCCCGCCGCACCGGCAACACCGAGGACCTGCTGGCGTCGCTGCGCCGGCAGGCCGAGGTCACCAGCGATCCGGGATGGCGCGGCCTGCTGCTCGGCGACGCCGCCCACGTGGCCGCCGCCGGCGAGCCGGCCGCGGCCTCTGAGGCCACGACCGCGGCGCTGCCCCTGGCCGGGGACCCCCTGCTCCTCCTCGACCTCGAGATACTGTGCGAGCGGCGCGGCGCCTGGACCGACCTCTGCGCCACGCTGCGCGCGCAGCTCGCCGACCAGTCCCTCGGGCCCGCCGTCACCGCGATCGCGGAGGCCCGCCTCGGCCGCGTGCTCCGCGACCGCCTCGGGCGTCCCGACGAGGCCGTCGAGTGGCTCTCCCGCTCGCTGCGCCATTGCCCCGGCGACGTGGCGGTGGCGATGGAGCTGCAGCGGGTGGCCGCGGCCCACAGCGCGCACCACGAGCGCGCCGCCGCCTTCGCGAGCCTCTGCACGCGCCTCACCGAGCCACAGGCCCTCGCCGCGGCCTACTACTTGCTCGGCGCGGTCCGCGACCGGTCGCTGAACGACGTCCGCGGCGCCGTGGCCGCTCTCGAGAAGGCGCTCGAGCTGTGCCCCACGCACAGCCCCTCGCTGGAGGCCCTCGGCGGCATCCTCGCGCAGCGCGGCGACTACCGGCGCCTCGCGCGGATGCACCGCGACGAGGCCGACCGGACCCAGGACCCGCGGCGCCAGGCGGCGCTCCTCTACCGCGCCGCCGACGTGCACGCGCACCAGCTCGACGAGCGCGACGCCGCGGTGACGCTCCTCATGCGGGCGCTCCACCTGGTGCCCGGATACGGCCCAGCCATCGCGGCCCTCGAGCGCCTCCACGGGGACGCCGGGCGCTGGCGCGACCTGGCCACGGTGCTCGAGGGTGAGGCGAGCCGCGCCGCCGACCCGCGCCGCCGCCGCGTGCTGTGGGAGGCCGCCGGCACCGTCTGCGCCGAGCTGCTCAAGGAGCCGGGGCGGGCGGTCGAGGCGTGGCGGCGCGTCCTGGCGATGGAGCCGGGCTCGCTCGAGGCCATCCGCGCCCTCGCCCGCCTCTCGGCGCGCACCCACCGCTACGGCGAGCTGCTGGAGCTGAGCTCGCGGGAGCTGGAGCTGGTCCACGACCCGCGGCGGCAGGTCCAGATCCTCGAGCGCTGCGGCGAGACGGCCGAGCAGCACGTCGGCGACCCCAACATGGCCGCCGAGTTCTACCGGCGCGCGCTCGCGCTCGACGCGGGCTCGCTCCCGTCGCTGCGGGCCCTGGGCCGCCTGTACCGCTCCCTCGGCCGCTACCCCGACCTCGCCGAGATGCACCGCGGCGAGATGCAGACGCTGTCGAGCCCCGAGCGCATCGAGCGGCTGCTCCACGAGCTGGCCGAGATCCACCTGCGCCACCTCAAGATGCCCGCGGAGTCGGCGCAGGACCTCCGCGAGATCCTCAAGCGCCGCCCCGGCAGCGTGCCGGCCCTCGATGCCCTCACGCGCCTCCTCAGGAGCACCGGGCCGGCCACGGAGCTGTGCACCGTGCTGGAGCAGCGCGCCGAGGCCGCTGCCGACCCCGCCACCCGGGCGCTGCTGCTGTGGCGCACGGCGACCGAGCGCGAGGAGAAGCTCGCCGACTTCGCCGGCGCCGCCGGGTTGCGGGAGCGGGCGCTGTCGCTCGACCCCACCCTCGATGACCTGCACGCCGACTGGAGCGACCCGGTCCGTCTGATGGAGCGCTACCGGGAGGCGCTGGCCCACGAGCCCGACGGACCGCGGCGCCGGGTCCTCGCCGAGCGTCTCGGCACGCTGTGCGAGCGGAGCGGCGGCAACCTCCGCGAGGCGGCCACCTACTACGAGCTGGCCGCGTCCGCCCCGGGCGCCTCGCTGTGGGTGCTGCGGGCCCTCGCGCGCGTCTACCGCCAGCTCGACCTGCGGCCGGAGCTGGCCCGCACCTTCGACCGGCTCGCCGCGGTCGCCGAGGACGCGGCCGAGTCCGCCTCCTACCTCCTGCGCGCGGCCGAGCAGCGCATCGA
The DNA here is from genome assembly GCA_016218785.1 of Deltaproteobacteria bacterium. GTDB lineage: Bacteria > Myxococcota_A > Polyangia > JACRCY01 > JACRCY01 > JACRCY01. Next base: position 2,003 of record JACRCY010000119.1, on the reverse strand, counting down.
GCACGGCGCCTACGCCGAGGCGGCCACGACCTGCGGCGCGGCGCGCGGCTTCTCGCGCCTCCGGCCCTACGCGCTGGCGCTCGAGGAGACGGCCGCGCGTCGCTCCGGGGACCAGCGCCTCCTGGCCCGAGCCCTGGCGGCCCGGGCCGCGGCCGCGCAGGAGAGCGACCACGAGCGCGCCGCCCTCTGGACCGAGGCCGGCGAAGCGTTGGAACGCACCTCGTCGCTGGCCGAGGCCGAGGCCGCCTACCGGGCCGCGCTGAAGGCCTGCCCCGGGAGCGTGCTGGCGCACGGCGCCCTCGCCCGCCTGCTGCGCGAGGCCGGCCGCTTCGAGGACTGCGCCGAGCTGGCGTGCCAGCGGGCCGAGGCGGTGGCCGCGCCGTCGTCGCGCGCGCGCGCGCTCCGCGAGGCGGCCGCCATCTGCGCCGGCCCCTTGGGCGACGCCGAGCGGGCGGCCGAGCTCCACCGCGCCGCCCTGCTGATCGAGCCGGCGGACCAGTGGTCGTTCTCGTTCCTCGTGGGGCACTTCGCCCGCCGCGGGGACCACCGCAGCCTGGTCCAGCTTCTCGAGGCCCGCCTCCCGCACGTCACCGACGACGCGGAGACCCTCAACCTGCTCGTCCGCGCTGCCGACCTGTGCCTCGATCGGCTCGCCGAGCCCCGGCGGGGGGCCCGCTTCCTCGAGCGGGCCCTCGAGGTGGATCCGCGCCACCGCCCCTCCCTGCTCAAGCTCGCCGACGCCTGCTTCGTCGACCGGCGCTTCGACCAGGCGCTCGCGCTCTACCGCCGGGCGCTGCCGCTCGTCAAGGATCCGCCCGAGCTCGGGCGGATCGAGCTGCGCATCGCCCTGTGCCTCGGCCGGCGCGGCGACCTCCAGGCGGCGCTCGGCGCCTGCGAGCGGTCGATCCGCCACGCACCCGACATGGTGCCGGCGCTCGACCTCTGCGCCGAGCTGGCCATGGAGCTGGGCGAGTTCCGGACGGCCGCCCTGGCGATCGAGGGCCGCGCCGCGCACTGCGCCGACCCGGCCGAGAAGATCCCGCTCCTCCACCGGGTGGCGACGCTCTGCGAGGAGCGCCTCGACCAGACGCCGCGCGCCGCGCGCGCCCTCGAGGAGGCGCTGGCGCTCAACCCGCTCCACCTGCCGTCGATCGAGGCGCTCACCGGCGTCTACACGCGCATGGGCGACCGCGCCGCCCTCGATCGCCACCTGCGGAACACGGCGCGGCTGCTGCGCGCCACCCTCGACGACAACCCCACGTCCGAGGAGTGGCTGGGGGCGCTCGGCCGGGTGCTGGAGTGGATGGAAGACGCCGACGGCGCCGGCACCGTCGCGGCGCTCCGGTCGTTCCTCGCCGAGCGCCAGGGGCAGGCGCCCGTCGCCCCGCGGAGCCCCGGCCTGCGGCGGACACCCCGCCTCAAGCTGGGTCGGGAGCGCTACGACGCCCTGGTGGTGCCCCCCGGCCTCGACGCGCGGGCCCGGGCGCTCTGCCGCGCCATCGCGCCGGCCATCGGGAGCGCGTTCCCGACGAGCTCGACCAGGCTCGCCGCCGGGTTGCACGAGCCGCTGCCGCGGCGGCACCCGCTGCGCGTGGCGTGCGACGTCCTCGCCGCCTGCTTCGGCGGAGCAGACTACGACCTCTTCATGACGGAGTCCGACCCGCGCGTGGTCTGCACGGCGAGCCTGGCCCGGCCGGCGTTGATCGTCGGGAGCGCGCTGCAGACCGCGGCGCTGCGCAGCCAGGACCTGCTCCGCATCGGCCGGGCCCTCTGCCTCATCGCCGAGGGGGGGAGCATCACCCTCGAGCTGCCCCACGACCGCGTGGCCGTCGCCTTCGCCGCCGCCATCGACCTCGTGCGCCCCAGGCTCATCACCGACCTGCCGTCGAGCGTCGTCACCGCGATCCGTACCGAGGCGACGCGCCTGGGCGACGTCATGCCGCGTCCCTCACGCAAGGAGCTCAAGCGCGCCGGCGACGTCTGGGCACCGGCGTCGTGGGGTG